>NATF01000033.1 GCA_002085205.1 Candidatus Cloacimonas sp. 4484_275
ACCAAATTCGGAACCTTTACTTCATTTTTGTGTCCCACCAAAAGTTTCATGGTAAAGTTAATTCCGATAAAACCGACGAAAAAAATACCTATAAGAATAATAACGGCAATTGCCAATGCTTTTAATTTTTTCATCTGAACTCCGTTATAATTTACGCACTTACTTAATTTTTTGCAATTTAGCCGCGAAAGCACCGTCAACATTATGTTCAAACGGTAAAGTTTGCAGATAACCGTCTTTCAAAAGTTCGGGCGGAATGTTTTTGTGTTCGGATATTTTTTGAAAATTCGGATTCTTTTCCAGAAATTTTTCTATTTGTTTTTCATTCTCTTCTTTATTTAAAGTACATGTGCTGTAAACAAGATATCCGCCTTCTTTCACGAAAGTCGCTCCCACTCTCAAAGCTTTTTCCTGCAATTTAAGAAGTTGAGGAATATCCTGAGTTTCTTGCCAACGCAATTCCGGTTTTTTTTGCAATACTCCCCAACCGGAACAGGGAACATCGAGAAGAACCTTATCGAAAGCGGGTGCAACCGGACCGTAATTAAAAGCGTCTTCCGTAATCAGCTTAACATTTTTCAATTGAAGTCGTTCTATTGTTTTTTTTATTTTTTTCACCTTATTAGGATATTTATCAACCGCCACCACTTCACCGGTATTATTCATTAATTCGGCAATATAAGTGGCTTTTCCGCCCGGAGCGGCAAATAAGTCGAGAACAGCTTCATTTTCTTGCGGATTCAGAAGTTCCACAATCAAACCGGCGGAAGTATCTTGAATCGTGTAATATCCTTCCGAAAACGCTATATTTTTTAGTATTTCCGGAACATCATCGGAAATCAGAAAATTGTTCGACAACCGATTGGGAATACACGAAATATTCCTTCTCTCAAAATATTCCAACAATTTTTCCCTTTTCGTGGCAAGAGTATTTACGCGTACATGAAGTTTGGGATTACTATTAAAATAACTACACATTTTTTCCGTTTTCTTCTCTCCCCAATATCGCAACCAAATCTCAATTAATTCCTGCGGAAAAGAATATTGAAGAGCCAATCTGTCGGCGGTTTCCTGCGGGTATCGGACCTTTTCTTTGGAACGAAGATAAGAACGCAAAACGGCATTGACGAAATTTCCGATTTTTTCCCCGAAATTTGTCGGTGGCGGCGTAAGCTTTTTTATCCGTGTAAAAAGAAATAATATAATCAAGATTATCCTTCATTTTGATAACGCCGCGCGTGAGCAAATAAAGAAGCTTTCTTTCTTCCTCGTTTTTATCCAATTTCTTATTTGCTTTTTCGAGAAGTTGGTCGGAAAAAATATGTTTGGAAAAAACTTTGGAAATTATTTTGAACGCTTCTTGACGAGCATTTATCATAAATTACTCTTTTTGTAAAGCGCCTTTATCGAGGCTTTAACAATCTCTTCGGAAGTTTTGAAATTATGATTTCGCAAAAGTTCCGAAAATATTCGTTGTATTTCAAAAAGTTTGTAACCGAGAGTAAGTAAAGCGGATTCCGCTTCGCGGATTATATCTTCGGAAGTTTCCGTAAATACCGCCTTATATTCGGAGCCGGAAATTTTTCCCACTTTATCTTTCAGTTCGATTATCAATCTTTCGGAAGATTTTTTTCCCAAACCGGGAATTGTGGAAATCAAGCTTACATTTTCGGTCAAAACCGCTTGCACAAATTCTTTAACAGACATTCCCGAAAGAATCGAAAGCGCGATTTTGGGACCTATTTTGGAAACGGAAATTAGTTGCTGAAAAAGTTCTTTCTCTTCTTGCGTAAAAAAACCGAATAATCTGATCCCGTCGTTTTCCGAAAAGGAAAAATGAATTTGCATTTCAATCTCTTTGCCGATTTCCGGTAATCTGTCGAATGTGCTGAGCGGAATCAAAACTTCATAACCCACTCCGCTGCATTCAACCACAGCCGAAACAGGATTTTTTCTTTTTAATATTCCTCGCAAATAAGAAAACATTTTTTGTCCGAACCTTAATGAAACCGAATTTTATTGAATAAACAAAGCGCATTTGCCAAAGCATCGGTGGCATCTCGCGTCTTCTTGTCTATTTCGATTTTCAAAATCCGTTTGACCATATATTCCACTTGTTCTTTGGAAGCATTGCCGTTTCCGACAACCGACTTTTTTACTTCTCGCGGTGAAAATTCCATAATTTTGATATTATTTTCCGCCAACGCCAAAAGAATCACTCCTCGAACATGTCCCAAGGAAAACGCCGATTTTACATTCTCTCCATAAAATATAGTTTCCACGGCTGCTAAATCCGGTTTGTATTCTTCAACGATTTTTTTTATTTCCGTGTAAACCGTCACCAGCCTTTCCGTCAAAGGCAACGAAGGTTTCATGCGTATAACATCACAACCGGCGGCAACAATTTTTCTGTTTTCGATTTCCAAAATCCCGTAACCGCAATTTTGACTGCCGGGATCAATTCCGAGAATTCTCAATCTCCGGATAACCTTTCCATTATTTCGTCGGAAACTTCAAAATTAGCATAAACTTTCTGCACATCGTCCAAATCTTCCAAATGTTCAATCAGATTAAAAAGTTTTTCCGCCACATTATCCGCATTTACCGTATTTTTGGGAACTCGCGTCAATTCCGCTTTACCGATTTTGTATCCGGCTTTTTCCAAATTTTGAACAACCGTATGCAAATCGGCGTATGCCGTGTAAATTTCAAAATGGTCGTCTTCTGCGGAAAAATCTTCCGCTCCCGCATCGAGAGCCGCCATCATCATCTCTTCTTCGTCCAAAGAATCTTTGGGAATTTCAATGAGCCCTTTTTGCTCGAAAATCCAGGAAACAGCTCCATTCTCTGCCATCGTTCCGCCGTATTTGGAAAAAGTGTGACGCACTTCGGAAACCGTTCTTTGTTTATTATCGGTTAGAGTTTCCACGATGATTGCAACCCCGTTTTGTCCGTATCCTTCATAAGTGAAATTTTCATAATTAACGCCTTCGATTTCACCGGTTCCTCTTTTAATTGCGCGTTCGATATTTGCATTCGGCATATTTGCGGTTCTGGCATTGGAAATTGCCAATCGCAAACGAGGATTCGTATTGGGATCACCACCGCCGTCACGAGCGGCAACAATAATCTCTTTTACCAATCTGGTAAACAGTTTTCCCCTTTTTGCGTCGGCTGCTCCTTTTTTGTGTTTGATGGAACTCCATTTATTATGACCGGACATATTTCCCCCAAAATTGTTATTGAAAAAGATGCGGGCAGGAAATTCCCGCCCTTTTAATTATTCCTAATTCTACTCTTAATTATTATCCTGATTGGCGGCGGCAATTACTTTTTCCGCAATTTCATCGGGAACCTTTTCGTAATGAGAGAACTTTTGCGTAAATCTTCCTCTTCCCTGAGTTAACGATTTCAACGCCGGATAATAAGAATAAAGTTCAGCCAAAGGCATTTGAGCGTTCAAAATTTGTTTTTTACCTTTTTGTTCCATTCCCAGAATTTTTCCTCGTCGGGTGGAAACATCGCCCATCACATCGCCCATATATTCGGTTGGAATGACAATTTGCACTTCATAAATAGGTTCCAAAAGAATCGGTTGTGCAACTTCAAAGGCTTTTTTGAGCGCATTCCAAGAAGCAATTTTGAAAGCCATTTCGGATGAATCCACATCATGATAACTTCCAAAATAGCAATCCACACTGATGTCAACAATCGGATTTCCGGAAATGATTCCTTTCGCCATAATCTCATTCAATCCCTTCTCAATCGCGGGAATAAATTTGGAAGGGATTGTCCCGCCGACAATCGAATTGATAAATTCAAACCCTTCACCTCGCGGTCTCGGAGCGACACGGAAATAAACTTCTCCGTATTGTCCTTTTCCGCCGGATTGTTTTTTGTGTTTGTAACTCACATCGGCTTTCCCTCTGATTGTTTCTTTATACGGAACGGAAGGAGTTACGAAATCGGCATCGATTTTATAGCGTGATTTCAATTTCTTTTTCAAAAGTTCAATCTGCTGTTCTCCAACTCCGGCAATAACATTTTCTTTCGTTTCGCTGTTCACTTCCAGATTTAAGGTCGGATCTTCATCAAGTAATTTGGAAAGAGCCGCACCGATTTTTTCCTCGTCGCTTTGGCTAACGGCTTTTATTGCTTTCCAATAAACGGGTGAAGGCAGTTCCGGTTGCTCGATTCTGATTTTCGAGCCGGGAGTTACAATCGTGCTGAAAGTTTTGGCAACCTTCAACTTAACCAAACCGCCGATATCTCCCGCGTGAAGTTCTTCCGCTTCGCTTCTGTGTTTTCCCTGAATATAATACATCGAACCGATTCTGTCTTTGCTATTTTTTTCCGGTACGAAAACTTCCATTCCGCTTTTCATCGACCCGGAATAAACACGAATATAAGCAATATCTCCCACATTAGGATCGGAATAAGATTTGAAAACATAAGCGACCAAATCACCGTCGATGGAAGCCTTGATCACGGATTTTTCGTTATTTTTCAAAACTTCGATTTCATTTAAATCGGCGGGCGAAGGAAGATAATCCACAATTGCGTTCATCAATTCATCCACAGCAACATTGTGCGTTGCCGAAGTCGCAAAAGCGGGAATAACGGTACCGTTGGCAATTCCGATTTTGATTCCTTTCCTGATTTCTTCGTCCGTAAGTTCGCCTACTTCAAAATATTTTTCCAAAAGCTCATCATCGCTTTCGGCAACCGACTCCATTAAAGCCAAACGGCTCTCTGCCACAAAATCTTTCAAATCGTCGGGAATATCAGCCGGCTTTCCTTTGATAAAAGCTTTTCCTTTAACAATATCGACCACGCCTTCAAATCGGTGTTCGCTTCCGATAGGAATCATAATCGGAACGGGATTAATGTTGCTGTTTTCCCTAATCGCATCGAGAGCCTTTTTATAATCCGCTCCTTCGTTATCGAGTTTATTAACCAAAATCGCTTTTGCTATTTTTTTGTTTTCAAACAGCTCTATCGATTGTTCCAGCGTCACTTCGTAACCGGCGGCAGCGTTGGCAACAATCAAAAGTGTTTCCACGGCTGTGGAAGCGGCAATTTGTTCACTGACAAAATCGGGATAACCGGGTGCATCAATTATATTTATTTTCGTTTTGTTCCATTCCAAATGCGCAATACCCAAATTCAGAGACATTCCCTTTTCGATTTCTTCAGCATTGAAATCCATGACGGTATTGCCTTCATCCACTTTTCCGACTCTGGTTGTAGCTTTGGCGTTGAACAGCATTTGTTCCGCCAAACTTGTCTTTCCCGCACCGCTTGCACCGACAAGAGCAATGTTGCGAATGCTTGTCATATCATATTTTTTCATTATTCCCCCATTAGAATATTATCAGAATTTCTTAACATAAAATTAAGAGGTTTCAAAAAATTTTTCATCTTCTTTCTTGTCAATAATCTACTTAAAAATAATCACTTTTCCGATTTTTTCGGTGAACTTGTTTCCCGCTTTTTGGCTGGCTTTTATTTTATAAAAATAGGTATTATTGGCAAGCGTATCTCCGTCTCCGTCTTTTCCGTCCCAATAAACCTGATTATACCCGGCCGAACAATTCGGAACTTTGATTGTTCTGATTTTTTTCCCGCTTATCGTATAAACGGAAATCGTGACATCGGCATCTTCGGTAATAATAAAAGTAAAATATCCGTCTTTTTCCATCGGATTGGGGAAAGGAAGCACTTTTTCGATTGCCACTTCTCCGGACTTTTTGGCGATAAATTCCGTGCTTGCTATCGCAGGAACATTAAAATTATCAAAAACCATTAATTCCAATTTGTGGTTACCTTCCGAAATATTATCCAAACGATATCTCAACTCGCCGGTAGTGTAGGAATCAATCTCATAAACAAAATAGTCGGTAACATCGACCGGTTCGTTTGCATTATCCAAAATCATAAGAATTTTGTGACCGGCGCTTCCGGAAATGTTAATTCCGTTACTGTCGGAAATTGCGGCAATCAACTGGGGTGTGGTGCTCACATAATCTCCGCTGATAAATCTTTTGGAATCAAGCCATATTTGAATTGAGGGAGAATCGGAACTTACAGCATCAATCGCGTTATCACTTAACTTTAGCGGATAATAATAATTCGTGAAATCTTCTTTTGAATCCGGTTGCGACAAATAGCACAAAATTTTTCCCATATTTCCGTTATCAATATCCATAGGAACAATGAAAGAAGTTGTATATTCACCTTCATTAATTTCGGTTCTGCCGTTATAAAAAGCTCGCCTGTTTTTCTTATAATAAACGGAATATGTTTGAGTGCCAAGAGTGTGACTATAAAAAACTTCGTATTTTGAACCGAACACTCTGAATTCTCCCGTTCCCGACAAAGATGAGTTCTCAAAATCACCGTGCACGGTTATCGTTTCTTTCGCCCGTAAACTATCGGGTAAATCCGAAACAATTTCCGTCGGTGGTGGCGGAATGACAGAAAGAAGAGGGTCTCCCATCAAATTGAACTTCCGACTGTTTGTTAAAGTTGCAGTGGAATTTAATTTCGCACTAACCAAAGCTTTTCCGACATTATTCCTGTTATTAAGAATTTGGACTAAAAAATATTTTAGAAGAGTAGTATTGGGAGAACCTCCGCAAACTCTGGTGGAAGCAATCGAAGCAATAGAGCCACCGCTTTCGTTATACAAAAGTTTTTCCGCGATGCAATCAATTTCAGGGCTGTCGAACATTCCGACTTCACAAGAAGCTGCCAAAAAAAGCGGCAATTTTTCTTCGTTTTTTAACAAATTCATGTGCAAAGAACCACGAAAATATTCTTCGTCTCCCAAAACATCCTCATTTCCGTGACCGATGAAATACCAAACGAGAACCCCCGCATTAATTTTCTCAATCATTGCCTCACGCGCTTCCGGTTTATTATGATATTCGTCGAAATCATATTCCAACCCTAAAACTTTTTCCGTAAAAACCGCCGGATTAATCGCATCTTCCGCTTCTTGCGCCAAATAAGTATGATTGAGACCGTCGCCGTCCGAAAGACCTTCCAAATGGTCGCTTTTGTTTTCGTCGTCCGCCATAATTAAAACATTATTACGCCACCAACCCAAATTCGGTTCTTCCATATATTTTTTTATGCGTTCAAAAATCAATTCCATTTGGGAAATATTCTGAGCCGGAATTCTTCCGATAGAAAGAAAGCTCAGGTCGATTGTCGGAATTAAAATCCACAAAACCGTCGTCGCTTCCGTTAAAAGTAATAATTTTGTTTTTGGGAATGGAAAGTTCCCAATCCTCGGTTCCCGACCGGATTTTCATTATATCTGCTTTCAATATAGTCACGAACACCTTCGGGAGTTTCGCCGAATTGATCAAAAATATATTCCTGATCAATCGTTTCGCTAACTATTCCCGATTCTCTTTGATGCAGATTTTTCAATGAATCGGCAAATTCCTCAAACTCCGCGGGATAAATTATCAGCGCGTCTAAACCTCTCCTCTTGCCAAGAATATTTTTCGGATAATATCTTTTGAAATTCAAAACGGAATTCGCTTTCCTCTCGGCGAGAGAAACATCCCTAAGCGGAGTTCCGGAAAAATTTCCGCCAAAAGTAAGCCAGCACACAGCATTTCCGAAAAAACCGGCATTTTCAGGAAAAGAAAATTCAAAGCGAATAAAATCGTTTTTTTGGAAATTATCTTCCTCGTTTGCGCTGATGAAGAGCGGAATTTCGCGAATTTCAAATTTCGACTTTTTGTCTCCTTCTTTCAATCGAAAACCAGTGAAGAGACGAAGTGAAGCCGAATTGCAAAAACTCGGTAACATTTTCAATTCGTTAAAATTCAATTCATAAATTCCCGCCGACGGAATTTCTATTTTATACCAAAAATCGGAACGAGTAAAATCAAAATGATTTATTTCTCGTTTATGCTGATTCTGCCAGTATTTCGCGGTTTTGTAATTTAAAATTAATTCTCTATAAATTTCGTCAAAGTCATCCTGGATATTTTGGTAGAATTTCGTATTGCCTTTAATATCGATTTGCAAAATTATTTCGTCTAAGATTGTAATCGCATTTTGAGAAAAATCATATAAAAAAGGATATATTTCCATTGGAATAATTTCGTATAATCGATAGTTCGTTTTTTCACCGATTTTCACAATTTTTTTTTCCGCTCGACCATACAAATTCGGGTTTATTTCATAAACTTCATCGGAAGTTTTTCCGTTTTTAATAATCTTGGGAACGGGAGCCAAAGGATATTGCAAATTCCTTCGCGTTTCCCGTTTCGACACCACTTTCATTTCCACGCTTCCGTCCGGCGGAACAGCAATATTTATAGATTTTCTCGGAAGAAATGGCGCTCCGGTTTCTCCGCTACCGACCAATTCCTTACAATTTATGAAAGTATATCTCCCGTTATCGGAAAAAGAATAATCTTCAATTTGAAACTTCAAAAGAATTTTGTAAGGAGATTCTTCCAAAACTTCTATTTTTGAGCTCAAAATCAACGGCAGGAGAAACATCATTCCCAATACAAATTTTCAATCATAAATTCAAAGAAATATGTTAATTAATTTTTTCGCGGAATGTGAAAATTCAACTATAAACTTAATTATAAATATTTTTTCAATTCTCTGTCTTTCACTCCGGCAAGCAACTCAATATACGGTTTTACCGGACTTGAAGCTATTTTCGGGAAAAGCACTTCTTCCACCTGAAAAAAACCGACCGATTGACTCATTTCGACTAATATTTTTATCGGTTTTTTTTCACCTTTGGTAATTCTTACTTTTTGAATCGCCCTGGAGGAATATTTATGAATATCTCCCACTCTCGGTTCGTTGGAAAGCATTGTTGTTATTCTTGCTCTTCCTTTTTCCATATCACAGCCATCTCCTATGAGAACCAAACCCGCTTCCAACGAATGAATTTTCTGAGTCGCCATATGACCGAAAATACCTTCTACTATTAATGATTTCAAAATAACTTTTTTGAAAATATTTTGATGATAAAATTGCTCCAAAATTCGTTCAATTATCGGAATCGCCAAATTAATGCTCATGTATTCATGATTTTCTCTGGCAATAGACATTCCCAAATCATGCAAGAGAGCAGAAACCAATACCGCAATTTTACTGTCTTCGATTGTTCCGATTTCTTCTTTTTCGAGATTAAACTTAATTCCCGCATTTGCCAGTAAATCAAACATAATAAGAGAATTCAAAGCCGCCTTTTTCATATGAACAGGACCATGATCGTTATAACCGAGTCGTTTTATAGAAACAATGTTAGCATATTCATGATATGCTTCTATCTCTTTATCGTTAAAAATATATTCCACAACCGCCAACGGTTTATTCGACAATCTTTCTTTTATCTTGTTTTCAAGATGAATTTCTTTAGTTGATTTTGGCATATTTTCCTCCCGTAACAAACCTATTTAAATCACTTTTTTGACCAAAGATTATTTTTTAAAAAAATTTGCAACAAAAATATTGACACCTAAAAGCCCTTTTTTAGTTTGACGCTCTAATTTGATAGAAGTGGGTCCAGTAACTCAGTGGTAGAGTATCTGCCTTTTAAGCAGAGAGTCGATGGTTCAAATCCATCCTGGATCACCATAGATTAAAAAAGCCCCGTTCGTCTAGTGGCCTAGGACTCAGGATTTTCATTCCTGCAACAGGGGTTCAATTCCCCTACGGGGTGCCATGTTAAACAAGGTGTTTTCATTGAAAGCACCTTGTTTTTTGTTTACTATTTTAATCGTTTTGTTGCTTCTGACGAAATTACGAAGAGATTCCAAATCGCCGACAAAACCAATGACACAATAAAAGTGTTTTTCTTTTTTCTCAATTCCGCCGTCAATAACCAAAGTAGTATCTTGCGTAGTGGAAAGATAATTAAAATCATCATAAGGAGAATCCGAATCATAAATCAGATAATATAAATTATTCCGATGAAAAACAATCCTACTGGTATCAATTGCCGACCATTCCAATATAACATCCGTCCCGTCAATCTCAATTGAAACACCTGAAGGTGGCGGCAGCTGTGATTCTTGAATAACAATGTAATTTTCTTTTATAAGTGAATCAGCCCAGCCACTTCTTTCGATTTTCATCTTCACATCATACACACCGGCTTCCGAGAAAACATGGGTCGGAGTTTCGGAAAAAGAGTCATAAACTCCGTCGTTTTCAAAATCCCACGACCAATTGGTAACTTCGCATTCGGACATTGCGGATTTGAACCCTCAAAATAAAACCCGCTGTTAAGAGAATCGCTATCGGCAAAAGTAACCACCACATTTTCAATAATAGGATTGGCATAATAAGAAT
>NATF01000034.1 GCA_002085205.1 Candidatus Cloacimonas sp. 4484_275
AACCGAAGAAACTTCCAAATATTTTTTTGTACCGGGAGCCCAAACTTCCAAATCATATGTTTTTGCAGAAGCAAAACTCAAATCTCCGGTCGCAAGTGAAATTACTCTATATGGTAATTCTAATTGTTGCAAAATTTCTTCGGCATCAGAGACCATTTCTTCCAACACTTTATAAGAAGTTTGCGGATGAACAAATCTGACCATTTCCATCCGGGAATTATCTCATCGGCAAAGTAATTGGTAACAGACACTTCAGCCGTGGGAATCAAAAACAAATCGTCTTCTTCGATTCGATACATATCACTTTCAAGTTTCGGAAGCTGTCCGGTACCGGTTATCGTTTTCCGATTCACCAAATAAGGAGCGATTATTTCTTTATAACCATGATTTTTTATATGATAATCCAACATAAAATTAATCAAGGCTCGCTCCAACATTGCCCCTTTTCCCGTATAAACAGCAAAACCGCTCCCGCTAATTTTACCGCTTCTATTAAAATCAAGCAAAGAATTAATCTCTGCAAGTTCCAAATGATCTTTGGGAACAAAACCAAAATCTCTTTTTTTGCTCCATTCTCTCACAAATCTGTTGGCAGATTCATCTTTTCCCACGGGAACATCGGAATGGGGAATATTGGGAACCTTCAAAAGATTATCGTGTAGAATTGAATTGATTTTCGTTAATTCGGCAGAAAGATTTTTTACTTTTTTCGAAACTTCCTGCATTTGAGCAAGTAAGTCCGAAACATCTTTTTTTTCTTTTTTCAGGATTGGGATTTGTTTGGAAAAACTGTTTTGGCGTGCTCTGAGGTTGTCATATTCAAATTGCAGTTTTCTTTTCTTTTCATCCAATTCAAGTATTTTTTCAATATCCACTTTTTCATTTTTGTTTGCCGCCGCTTCAGCAACGAGTTGCGGATTTTCTCTAATAAATTTTATATCTAACATTTTATTTTAAAGACTCCAATGCAATATTGATCATATCAATGAATTTGATTATGCTTAAAGAAGCTCCGCCGATAAGAGCTCCGTTTATATCCGGCTGTTCGATTAAGTCGCTAATATTTTCCGGCTTTACGCTGCCGCCATATATTATAGGAATTTTCTGAGCAAAAGTTTCCGAATATTTTTCCGATAGCCACTTTCTTATGAAAGAATGCACTTCCTGAGCTTGATTGGGAGTTGCATTTCTTCCCGTACCAATAGCCCAAACCGGTTCATAAGCAATAACAATATTTTCATTTTCGGGAATGTCGGAAAATATTTTTTCCAGCTGAGAAACTATAATCTTATTCGTGATTCCCTCTTCTCGTTCTTCGAGAGTTTCACCGACACAAATGATTGGATTCAACTTATATTTCAACAACATTTTTAATTTTTGATTAATTTTTTCGTCCGTCTCAAAAAAATACTTTCTTCTTTCCGAATGTCCGATAATGCTATAACTCACTTCCATTGAATGCAACATCGGAGCAGAGATTTCGCCGGTGTAAGCTCCAAATTCATGTTCATTAATATTTTGGGCGGAAATCGAGACTTCGCTTTCGTAGGTGATTTCCATTGCCAAATCCAAATAAACCGAAGGTGGAGCGACGATTACCTGTACATCTCCGAGATAAGTTTCATCCACAAAATCACAAAGTTCGTTCAAAAAATCTCCAACTTCAAAAAAAAGTTTATTCATCTTCCAATTGCCGGCAATAATGGTTCTTTTCATTTCGTCTCCCGATTATTCAGATTGGATACTTTCTATCCATTTTTTGGCATCTTTCCCATATTTCAAATCATTTGCCAATTTTTGAAAATCTTTCAAGGCTTCTTGTTTTTTGCCGGTATTATATTCAATTAATGCTCTATAATAGACAGCATCATTATTATTAGGATCGTGTTTCAACAGCAAGTTGATTTTTTCCATAGAATTATCGTATTTTTTCAAATCAAAATATTCCGTGATAAGAAGTAAGTTTATTGCCTTGTCATATTTCAAAGCAAGAGATTTTTCAAAGTATTCCAACATCTTTTGGGTTTCATTCATATCTTTGTACAAAGCGCCCATATTTTTATAAGTTTTAGCCAAAACTGATTCTTTGGGATTCGTTTTTAAAAAATCCTCATAAGCTTTTACGGCTTCGGCTTTTTTACCTAATTTCAAATACAAAGAAGCAATATTTTTTATCACCGTAGGATCTTTTTTCTTTTCATAAGCTTTTTTGTACCAAATCAACGCGTTATCGTAATCTTCCGCTTTGGTATAATAGGAAGCAATTTTTTTCTCAATTTTATAGGTGGCGTGGGTCGTATCGAAAGCAACTAAAGTCTCGATTGCTTTATTAATATTTTTTAATTTTTTTTCGTAAATTTGAGCTTTTAATTTTGCCAATTTGCTGTCCTGAGGATTCATTTTTTGCTGTCTATCAATAATTTTGATGGCATTTTCGTAATCTTTTCCAAAGTAATAGCTCTTAAAAAGTTTGTCCAAAACTCTGGCAATTTTATCCTCCATAGGAATTCCGTCTTTTTCCTGAGCTTGTTCAAATTTGGAAAGAGCTTCATTATATTTTTCCACAGCTTTCAAATAATCTTTTGCAGTATATAATTCATCTCCGGCATATTCGGCTTCGTTGCCCAATCGTTCCAAAGATTTTTCTTGTGAATAAAGTAAAGAAATCATACTTATTAAACTTAATATCAATATGATAGAAATTTTTTTAGTCATAATTCCTCCCGAAATTTTTTGACATTTTTTTTTTAAGTTGTCTGATGTCAATAATTCTGTTCGATTTGTTCAATCACTTCAAAAATAGCGTTCTTATTTTGGAAATATTTTGACAAAATACTCCCGACCGAAAACAATACGGAGGGAGGTTAGAATGAAATCATTATTTAGTATTATTTTGTTGTTTCTTATTTTTCAAGTTTCGGCGGAAACTACTTTTTCCGATTTGAAAGGGAAATGGATTTTTACCGAAGGAGATGTTAATCTTGAACTTATTTTTCAATCCGAAAATAAATTGATTTTCGACGGAGAAGCGGCAAATTATTCGTTAGCTCCGGGAATTATTCGCGTTCAAGACGAATATTACATAATAGATTATCCTTTCGTTTTAGAAGGAAAAACAATGACAATTACCTTTCCCGAAGGTTATCAATTGATTTTTACCAGAGCGGAAAATAACGCTGGAAATTCCTCTGCCAAGGAAACAGAAAATTTGGGAAATGATTCCGTTCAAAACACTTTCTCGCGAACTTCGGGTGAAGAATATCTTTTGCAAGGAAAACTTTGTAACTGGTCCGGTTCGTCCGGTTCGTCGAGCAGTTATTCCACAACAAGATGGATATATTTTGACGGACAAGGCAATTTTCAAGACGGATCAGAGACTTCTTTTTCTTCAAACGACGGGCTTTACGGCGGAAATGAACAAGGAAACAGCGGTACTTACAGAGTTTCAGGAAATTATATTTATCTGAATTATAATGATGGTTCCACCATACGGGCAAATGTATATTTCAGGCAAGACGACAACAGCATCAGCGAAATCGAATATGACGGAGATATTTACGGAAAAACCATTTGCGACTAAATTCGGACCTCATTTTCGCGGATGATACAATCTGTGTTCTTTAATGATAAAGTTTTTATCGATATTCGTATAAATTTGAGTCGTATTGATGCTGGAATGACCCAATAGCATTTGAACAACTCTCAAATTTGCGCCGGCTTCCAAAAGATGAGTAGCAAAAGAATGGCGAAAAGTATGTGGAGAAATATGTTTTTTTAATCCGCACTCCGCAGCGATTTTTTCGATAATTTTCCAAACACCCATTCTGCTCATCTTATTCCCGAATCTGTTCAGAAACATTATATCGGATTCTTTGTCTTTCAATAATTCCACCCGAGCGTGTTTGAAATAATTCTCCACAAACCGAAGTGACTTTTCGGCAATCGGGACCAATCGTTGTTTTCCGCCTTTTCCCATTACATTCACAATCTTCTCTTGCCAATAAATGTTATGAATAGTGAGATTTATGGTTTCGGAAATTCGCAAACCGCTTGCATACATCAATTCGAACATCGCTTTATTGCGAATTCCCAAAGGATTATCGGTGGGAATGTTTTCCAGAAATCGCATCATTTCTCTCACCGAAAGGACATCCGGTAAATTTTGGGAATATTTTACGGCGGGGATATCGTCTATTTCCAACGAAATTTCAATCTCTTCCTCTTCCAAAAATTTATAAAAAGTTCGGATAGCACTTCTTTTGCGAGCAATACTCGAAGCGGCAAGCCCTATTTCTTGCAAGCCGACAAAATAATCAATTACATCCGAAGAAACTATTTTTTCAGCGTCTTTTTTCAAATAAATAAGAAAATCGGAGATATCGTTTCCGTAACTTTCCAAGCTGTTTTGCGAAAGACCTTTTTCCACTTTCAGATGGTAATGAAAATTGTTCAGAAGAGCAAGGTTGTGCGGAGAAAGTTCATTTTTTTTGATCATCATCTTCAATTTTCGGTTCGAAATAACTTTTTACTTCCTTATTCGGATCAAGAGGAATCGGTTTATTTTTCTTCTTTTTGGAATAAAAATAAATCAATACAATCAGCGGAATGAAAAGATACCAAAATCTAATTCCGAAAATAATAATATATCTGAGAAAACGAAAAAAAATGAAAACAATTAAAACCCAAAAAATATAGTTTATGATTTTTTCTTTACTCAACGACCTCTCCGATTTGCTTCTCATAAATTAATTCTCGAAATTCCGGCGAAAATACAGACTGCGGATTGCTTTTCAAAAAATCACCGGCAAGTTTTTGCCGTATTTCCACATTCTGATTCATTTGAACGGTTTTTAATTTAGCATATTCGCCTAAAATTTCATCGGAAAATTCATGAGAAAAGATTTGATGAGCTTTTAAAGTATCGCCAACGCTTTGAGCCCACTCTCCGCACAAAAACAATATTTCCTCGTTTTTTGACTGCTCGTAAATTTCCTCCAAAATTTTTAATGCTTCGCTATCATCATAAAGCATTTTCTTTCGATAAGCAAGCAAGAATTTGTCCCTTTCTTCGGGAGAAAGTTTTTTTAGAAAATCGGAAAGAAACAAAGCATCGTTAGCAACCGCATTTCCCGGAATGTTAATCATAATTTCGGTAAGTAAACTGTCCGCTAACGAATCTCCCACCATCACCGCCAGCAAATACGAATAAAAATAACCTTTTTTGAAAATATCGGCGGACGGTTCTTCATTCTCCAGATTCTTTTTCAAAAGCTCTCGACTTTTATCGTAATCACCGTTCATTATAAAATAATGAATTATTTCAAATTCAATTTCTTTTCTTTCCTTTTCATTATAAGTAAACTTTTCAGCTTCTTTGAGATAGCGCAAAATTACATTTTCCGGCTCGTGTTTGCGGACAGCAATTTCGGCAAGCATTTCTCTACAAAGCCGGTTTGCTTTTGTCTTATATTTCAAACCGTAATTTTGAATTTTCTTGTTATGATAAACTTGCAACAACATCTTTTCCGCATTATCAAGTTCATTCCGGTAAATAAAAATTTCGGCTATTCTGATTTGAGCATAAGCGATCAAATCCGGTTTATTTGTTTTTTGAAGCACTTTCTCCCAAGCTTTTCGGGCAATTTCCAAATTTCCGGCAGCCATATTTTCTTCCGCGAAATTACGCAATTTTTCCACATTAAGATATTCAAACTTTGTTAGAGCTTCTTCATAGTTTCCGAGTTCCGCCAAACACAAAGCATACACTTCCATAAGCTTTTCGTCACCACTATTTTCGGCGATTTTCCCGATTGTGCGTATTTGTGTGTTATCAAGTTTTAAAATTCCCTTTAATTTTTTCAAATCAAAGTGAAAAAAACTCTTTTCATTTTTCAGGTGCTTCATAATCTCTTTTACCGCTTTGGAAAATTCGCCCGTTTGTTGATAGTTATCGGCAAGTTCGAAAGAAAACAGATTATCGTCTTTGGAAATTTTTCTCCCTTTCAAAAACAATTTTCTGGAAAATTCGTATTGTTTGAAACTCTGAAAAAGATTGCCCAATTCTCTGTAATAGGTAATATTTTGAGGATTTTTATCTAACAGCTTTTCGGCTAATGAAATAGCCTCTTTCATTTT
>NATF01000035.1 GCA_002085205.1 Candidatus Cloacimonas sp. 4484_275
CCTAAACCGAATTTAATGATCATACCTTCTTTGACAATGGTGCCGGTTTTGACGACGAGAAAAATTGTTGCAACCAATCCCAACAAATGAATTAAACTGGCAACCAACCCTTTTTTAAAACCGTAAATAAAAAAAATCAACAAGAAAAAACCGAGAATAATATCTAAAATGTTCATTTTACCCGCCAAAAAATGTTTATTAATTTTTGAACAAAAAAAGGGGGAATTCCCCCTTTTTTCAGAAAATTCGGTTTATTTTGTTAACCGGATAATTTGTTTCTAACAATACCGCTTAGAATTTTTCCGTCGGCTCTGCTTCCCAATTTTGCGGTAAGAGTCTTCATTACTTTGCCCATATCTTTCATTGTTTTTGCTTCCAATTCTGCAATAACTTTTTCCGCTTCTTTTTCCATCTCGTCCGGGGAAAGCGGTTTGGGCAAATACGATTCGATAATCTTAATTTCTTTCTTTTCTTGTTCGGCAAGTTCGGGACGATTTCCCCGAACATACAATTCTATTGCCTGCTGTCTTTTTTTTACTTGGGATTGGAAAAGAGCAATGCTTTCCTCTTCCGAAAGCTCTCTTCCCAATTCTATTTCCCGATTTTTCAGAGCTGATTTGAGCGACCGCAATACAAGCAGTCTGTCTTTTTCCTTATTTTTCAGGGCTTTTTTGATGTCTTCGGAAATTCGATTTATCATCATCGATTAATAAATTTTGTTATATCTTGCCTGTTTGCGCATCAATTTCAGCACTTTTCTTTTGGCAGCGTTAAGCTTTTTTCTGCGGGTTACGCTTGGCTTTTCATAATACTGATTTTTCTTTATATCAGATAATAATGATGCTCGTTCACACGCTTTCTTAAATCTTTTCAAAGTAATTTGAAAAGATTCGCCTTCTTTTGCTATTACTTTCGGCACTAAAAATCACCTCCTATTTTTTTTCGATTTTTCAAAAAATTTTTCTTATATTTTATTGTCAAGCAGGAAAATACAAGTTCAGAAAAAAAAACTTGAAGAAAAAACTTACTTTTCAGTTATTGACCCAATATATTCTAAATTTGGTATTGAAATGGAGGAAATAAAATGTTTGAACAGATGAGAAGACATGCACCCTGGATTATTTTTATAATTGCCGCTCTTTTTGTTCTTTCTATGGCAATCGGCGGAATCACGAGCATGTTTAATCCAAAACCTTATGTAGGAAAAATAGCAGGAAAAAAAATTACCTATCCCGAATTTAACGAAAGATTCAAAACCGCTTACGGAAATTATGCACAACAAAATCCCGATGAGGAAATTGACGATAAAACCTTAAAGAAAATAAGCGACCAAACTTGGAATCAGCTTGTCGATGAAATTCTTTATAACAATGAAATAAAAAGACTTCACATCAAAGTAACCACTCAAGATATTCTCGAAAAATTAAAAGATCCCCCGGAAGATATTAAATCTTTGCAAGAGTTTCAAACCGACGGCAAATTCGATTTTGAAAAATATAATCAACTTCTTTTGGATAACGAGCAATTCGCTTCTTGGATGGAAAACAGAATAAAATCGAGCCTTCCGTATGAAAAACTTTTTGATTATATCAAGGCTGATACGGTTGTTACGGAAGAGGATGTGAAAAACGAATATATTAAGAAAAATAATAAAGCCGACGCTAAAATTATTTTCTTTGATCCCAAAAAAATAACCGTTGTTCAGGTCTCCGATGAAGAAATAAAAAAATATTATGAAGAGCACAAAGAAGATTATAAAAAAGATCCGGCCGCCAAACTAAAATATGTTCGTTTGCAATTGAAACCGAGCGAAGCTGATAAACAAATCACAAAAGCAAAAATAGATTCTCTCTATGAAGTTATAAAAAAAGGAGCCGACTTTGCGGAATTGGCAAAAGAATATTCTCAAGATCCCGGTTCTGCGAAAAAAGGCGGAAGTCTCGGTTATTTTGGACGGGGTAGAATGGTGCCGCCCTTTGAGGAAAAAGCTTTTTCCATGAAAATCGGAGAAATAAGCGAACCGATTGAAACCAGATACGGTTGGCATATTATCAAAGTGACGGGAAGAAGAAAAAATAAGAAGGGCGAAGAGGAAGTCGAAGCAAGTCATATTCTGCTGAAGCCGGAACCTTCCGAAAAAACAAAGGAAAATCTTGCGATAATAGCCGAAGATTTATTTGAAAAAGCAAAAAAAGAAGGTATCGAAAAAGCGGCTGAAGAATTAGGATACAAAACGGAAGAGACAAGAGAATTTTATAAAAATGCCACTTATATTCCGGGTTTGGGAAGAGCACCCGAACTCGTGAAATTTGCCTTTTCCAAAAAGACCGGTGCTATCCACGAACCCATACAGCAGAAACAAGGCGATTATATTATAGCGGAGATTTCCGAAAAACTCGGCGAACATTACCAGCCTTTGGAAGATGTAACCCAAGCAATAAGAAGGAAATTGGAGAAAGAAAAAAAAGTTCAGCAAGTAATCGAACAGGCTCAAGAATTTGTTGGGAAATTTAAACCGGAAGATTATCTTGCCGAAGCCAAAAAAGAAGGTTGGGATATTGTAGAAGCAAAAGATATAACCGAAGACAAATATATTTCCAAAATCGGAAAAATTGAAAATTTGAACAAAGCTATTTTGGAAAAAGAAGAAAATGAATATACCGAATTAATTACAAGCGATAAAGGTGCGTTTATCGCATTTATAGAAAAAAGAGTTAAACCCGATATGGAAAAATTCGAAAAAGAAAAAGAAAAATTATTAGAAGAAGCACAGAAAAATGCGGAAAATGCTCGTCTAAACGAATGGTATCGGGAATTAAAAGAAAAAGCGGAAATAGAAGATAACAGAAGCATGTTCTATAATTTCTAATTTTCTTGTTCTATCGAATTTGTAAAAGCCGGAATCTATTCCGGCTTTTTTTATTGTAACATTTTGGTGACAATAAGTTAGTTGTAATTTGTCTTTTCTTCAAATAAATTGAATTGTGAAATTTCTAATGAACAAAGTAACCCCGTATTTTTATAATATTAGGAGATGTTTAGAATCAATCGAAAAAGTTGGAACAAAATTTGTACTATTCTTAAAAAATATAAGGAGTGAAACTATGCAAAAAGAAAACTTCTTGACGAATTTAAATTTAAATCCGGTTCTTTGCACTGTAAAAAGGTGGTGAAAAAAAGTATAAATTTTTAAATTTAGGAGGACAGATGAGAAAAAGTTTGTTGATACTTTTTATCTTTAGTATATCGCTTTTATCATTAGCGGAAGTTCATATTCCAGGTGGATATGTAGAAGGAACTTGGACAAGAGAAAATTCTCCGTATTATATTGAGGGTGATATTATTGTGTATGGAGACTATAATGAAATTGAGACTCTTACCATAGAACCGGGTGTGCAAGTTATTTTTACCGGGCATTATACCTTTTATGTTGACGGAATCTTGTATGCTATCGGCGAGAGCGAGAACATGATTGTTTTCACCGTGCAAGATACGACTGGTTTTTCTAATACCGATATTCCGGATGGCGGTTGGGGAGGATTGTTCTTTTCGGGAGGTAGAAATGGCGCCAGACCTATAACCGGTTCTGAGATTGCGTATTGTCATATTGAATACGGTAAAGCCGTCGGTTCTTATGATGAAAATAACGGTGGTGCTATTTTTGTTGCCAACGAATCCTATGTGGAAATTCATAATTGTGAAATTGTGAATAATTTTGCCGCAGATTCTGGTGGTGGAATTTATTTCGAGAGCATATGGTCTAACCTATCGATTTATGATAATAATATTTCGTATAACAATGCCAGAAGAGGTGCAGGTATTGCTATAAATTCCGCCGAAATAACTTTAACGGATAATATTATTTCTTATAATGAAGCAACGGCAACGGACGCAGAAGAATACGGATTTGGCGGAGGAATTTATTGCGTAGGTTATTATTATCCGGAAATTGAAGGCGGAAGAATTCACCATAATACGGCGGTGAGAGGCGGAGGATTGTTTGTTTCCGAAAGTGAACCGACAATTTCAAGTCTTATTGTTGAATATAACGGAGCGGATATTGGCGGTGGAGTTTATTGTGATTATTATGGTTCTCCTACCATTGAACATTGTAAGATTCAAAATAATGGAGCAGATGAATATGGCGCCGGAATTTATACGGATTATGAATGTAATGTAAATTTAGTTAATTGTTTGGTTATTGACAACACGGCAAGTTTGAACGGAGGAGGATTATATACCGGTGGAGGTCATCCTGTTTTAAGAAATGTAACTTTTTGGAACAATTCCTCCGTATTGCGTGTTGGCGGTGCTATCTATTGTGCCGGCGCAAATGTGGAAATAAGAAATGGTATTTTCTGGAATGATTATCCTGAAGAATTTGCTTTGGTTCAAGGAAGTATCGAAGCTACTTATTCCGATATAGAATTAGCTACCGGCGTTTATCCCGGAGAA
Organism: Candidatus Cloacimonas sp. 4484_275; assembly: GCA_002085205.1. GTDB lineage: Bacteria > Cloacimonadota > Cloacimonadia > Cloacimonadales > TCS61 > 4484-275. Next base: position 4,456 of record NATF01000035.1, read on the forward strand.
GGAAATCTTAATATAACGCCACATTTTAGAAACACTGATGCAAGAAATTTGCGTCTTGCCGTTTTTGACGAAACGGGAAGTGCAAAAAATCCTCTTGTTGATGCCGGAGATCCAAACGATGATTATTCACAAGAACCGATGCCAAACGGACATCGCATAAATATGGGAGCATATGGAAATACGGAAGATGCTACCATCACGATTCATTTTGCCGGCGGAAATATTGACGGAGAAGAACATTGGACAAATGAACAGATGCAGATTATTAACCAACCGTTGGTTATAGGAGCGGGAGCAATTCTGAATCTGGATAGTGGATTAATGGTAAACATAGATAATTCGGATGTGGAATTTATTATTCACGGAATAGTGCGCGCTATTGGAGCGGAAGGCGATACAATTCAGATTTCACCCAATCTTCTCGATACAACCAGAAACATTTCGTGGCCGGGAATCACTTTTGCCGATGATGCGGATAATTCTATTATTCGTAATGTGGTTATCGAGAATGCCGTAAACGGATTGGATTTAAATCATACTTCCAGCGAAGTAAGACATACGAGAATCACTTATGATGTTCGAGCCGGAAGAGAAAATAGTACAGGTTCGGGTATCAAAGTTGCCAGTGGTTCGGAAGCTACAATTGATGATACCGAAGTTGAAAACTATTCAAAAGGTATAGAAGTTAATGATGCTTCTCCGTTTATTACCAACACACGAGTTCGGAACAGTCCGGAATCAACTCGCGATAACGAAGTGGGTATTGAAGTGAATGGAGAATCTTCTCCCGAAATCGATAGCTGTAATGTCGAAAATTTCCCGAAAGGAATCAAAGTGGAAAATAATCAGGCGGGAACAACAGCTTCTCCGTTTATCACCAATACTCGTGTTCGCAATAGTCCTGAAAGCACCAGACAAACAGAAGTCGGAATTGAACTGAGCGGAAACGGAAACATTGAAGCAACAATAGAAAACTGTCTGATTGAAGACTATCCTTATGCGATTGAATATGTGGGAAACGGTTCGTTATTGCGAACAACACCTACTTTGACCAATAATAGATTACGTAACAGCCCTGAAAGTACGCGAGATAATACTTTGGTAAAAGGTATTTATTTGGAAAATCTTTCTTCCGTGGAAATTGATAGTTGTTCTATCGAGTATTATCCGACGGCGATAGAATTTGTTAATAATGCGAGAGTTACTTCTCATCCGGTTATAACAAATTCGCGGGTTCGCAATAGTCCCGAATCAACCCGAGATGAATATGTGGGAATGAAATTCACGGGAGATATTTATGCGGAAGTAAGCGAAAACGAATTTGTAAATTGCGATACTGCACTTATTACTTTGGGTACAGCAGCTAACGGAGATTTTAATCATAATTTGATTTATATGAAGGATTCTTCTCCGATCGATGTTGCATTTTATGCTGAGAATTCAAGCGACATAACTTTTTCGGAGAATACCGTTTATAATTATGATTACGGATTTTATTGCCAAGATGTGAATGGAAGTTTGGAAAATAATATAATTTGGAATACCGCTAACCCGATTGAAAAATTGGGAGAATCTACTTTATCGGTAAATTATAACGATGTGGAAGGCGGTTATCCCAGCAGAAATAATTTGGATGAAGACCCGTTATTTGTCGATGCAGCGGGAGAATGATATCGGCAGATATGAATATACGGGAGATGTTGTTGTGAAATCCGTGGATGGCGGAACAGTTAGTTTCGGAAAATCAAAAGTTAAAATGGAAATTAGTTCCGGAAGCGGAATTTTTACCGTTACTCATCATGAAGGAACTCATCCTTTCGCTTCTCAATCCGTTGCCAGATATGAAACGATAAATCTCGATTCGGGTTCGCCGATAATAAATTTGACTCTCTATTATGAAGATTCTCAGTTAAACGGAGAAGATGAAAACGATTTGAAAATCTGGAAGTATCATAACGGAAGTTGGACAAAACTCGGAGTTGACGCAAGAAATACAGATGAAAATTGGGTTCAGGTTAACGGAATTTCCGAATTCTCCGATTTTCTTCTTTCGGATGCCGACACAGAGGGAGCTCTTCCCATTGTTCTTTCTTCTTTCAATGCTACCGTAATTGAAAGCAAACCAACGCTCTCTTGGACAACACAAAGTGAAGCAAACAATATTGGTTGGAATGTTTACAGGAATGTTACGGGAGAAACGGGAACGGCTTTGCAAATTAATTCGGAAATTATTCCCGGTGCGGGAACTACAAACCAAGAAACTTCTTACGAATTTACAGATGAAATGGAAGTTGTTCCCAATCATACTTATTGGTATTGGCTGGAAAGTATAAACGCTTCGAGTGCTACTACTTTGTACGGACCCATAACTTTAACAATTCCCGATGAAAATGAAGAGCAACTCCCTGAAACGACCGTGCTTTTTGGAAATTATCCCAATCCTTTCCAATTTGATGAAGCAAAAACAGTTATAAAATTTGCTATTCAAGAAAATGACGAGAAAGGGATACTTTCTATTTATAATATCAAAGGTCAGCTTGTTTTGAGGAAGGAATTTAATCCGGGTTCATATGAATATGAATGGAAAGCGAAAGAGCAAGCTTCCGGAATTTATTTCTATAAATTACAAACAGATTCATATAATGCCGTTCGCAAAATGATCCTGTTAAAATAAAATGAAAAAATAATTGTATTTCCGAGTTAGAAAGTTAATTTTTCTAACTCGGATTTTTTATTAATTTCACAGAAAATTTTACTTTTATTAAAAAAATTGCAGAGTTTAAATTTTTCCTCTGTCATTATGTGTAAATGACGGAGGAGGTTATGATGAAAAAAATTATTTTGTTTACGGTTATTATCGGAGTAATAGCTTTTTTATCAATCTGGGGATGTGGTGAAAATGCTACCGAAGTTGATAACACGCCTGATTCCGACGAAGAAGCAATTCAACTCCTATTAGATGAAAATTCCGCTTATTTTGAAACTGATAATCAATATGGCGAAGAAGACACAACAGGTGTGAGAACGGAAGGAAAAGATGAAATTAATACTTTCTTTTGGTTTAGGGAAAAAACAAACGAACCGGATGCTAACATCAATATCGAAATTAACGGAGATTCCGCTTTTGTGGAAATTCAAAGATTTTATGAAGGAATTTTGCATCTTTTTGCGTGGGAAAGCGATACCACCGTTGTAACTTACACAAAAGATTTCAATGATCAAAGTTTACGTTATGCTATTTTCAAAAGAATTTATACTCCGGAAAATGATCCTTTACACAGAAGAGGCTGGAGACTACAGGAAGTTTCGGGAGCGGAGACAGGTTCTCCCAACCATACCGTAAAAATAGACAGCGTAAGATTAAATTGCGATTCATATGCCGACACGGTTTTTACCAATCCGTTAGCTATTTTTTCCGTGGAAGATATTGTTAAATTGTATCCGGAAGAAAGATGCTCGCTTACGGTTTATACAAACTGCGGAGATGAAATTCCGGATTATGTTTTCCTACATTCGTGGCAAAGAAACAGTCCTCACTACAGAAGAAGATTTTCTTACGACGGAAACGGAGTTTTCAGCGGTGTGTGGTTTGCTCCGGCTAATACACAGCAATCCACCGGCAGAGTTCATCATGCAGCGTTTGACATGCTGAGTAATGAAACATTGAAAGACGATTCGCTTTCTTATGATTCTCAGGCTTGGATTTTCCCGTACAGGGTAATTGCTGAATAAGTGATTTTTTAAGCTTTTGATTGCAATCCCATGTGAGTTCGCTTGCATGGGATTTTTTTATAGCGGATTTAACGAATTTCCGGATTTTCTATTTGACACAATTTTATGACAAAAAATTCATTAGAAAAAAATGGGAAGATTATGAAAGTAAAAATTTCATTTCTCGTATTCGTTTTCGTTACATTATCGCTTTTTTCAAATTTAACGCCAATAGACAGTTTGTCCGCCGAAATTGGAAAAACGAAAGGGAAAAAGAAAGTGAATTTGATGCTGAAACTTTCCACTTTCCAAAAAGCGAAGGATTTTCATCTTGCTGAACAAACGGCTTTAAGAGCTCTTTCTTTATCGGATTCACTGAAATATGATTTTGGTAAAAGCGAAGCTTTGAAAATTCTGGGAGACATTTATTACGATCAGGAAAATTTCAAAGATTCATTCGATAATTATCGCCGAAGTATTGAAATTAAAACGAAAATCAAGGATATGTCGGGACTTGCTTATTGTTATCGTGCAATCGGCAGTCTTTATTTGAAACAAACAAATTATAAGAAAGCAATTGAAAATCTGTTTAAATCATTGGAATATTATCAAAAATCCGAAAATTTTATCGGAAGTTCGGGAACATTAAACAACATCGGTTTGGTTTATAAAGAAATAAAAGAATACGACAAGGCTTTGAATTATTTTTTCAAAGCATTGGAAACAGCCAAAGAAACAAAGGACGAATATTTAATCGGCAGAACTTTTTTAAATATCGGAAGTGTTTATAAACAAAAAGGTAATATCGACGAAGCTTTGCGATATTATGAAAAATCTTTGGAAAGTAGTGGAAAAATCGGAGATAAAAGTGGAATTGCTTTGTGCTATAATAACATAGGAAACATTTTTTCCGACCAAAAAAAATTTGATAAAGCTTTGCGATATTATTTGAAATCTTTGAAAATAAAAAAGGAACTTCATGACTCGAAATCGATTGCCTACACTCTTTTGAATATCGGGAACTTATATTTGGAAAAAGGAAATATCAATACTGCCAATCGGTATTTTTTCGATGCTCTCAACATCTCGAAAGAATTAAATCTGAAAGAAATCCGGAGAGATGTCTATTTGGGCTTATCACGGGTAAATCAATTTCAAAAAAAATATTATTCGGCGTTAAATTATTTTCAGAAATATTCCGCTTTAAAAGATTCGATTATGAACGAAAATATTTCCGTGCA
>NATF01000036.1 GCA_002085205.1 Candidatus Cloacimonas sp. 4484_275
ACGGTGTATTCGGCGGGAGAGATGTCATAATCTCTGAAATCGGCGATAACGGTAACTCCTTCCGCGGGTTCTATAGTTTCGTTATCAATGATTTTGTAAACCGTACCTTCTACCCCGGAAGTTTTGCCGAAAAGAAAAATATCATCGTTTACGGTAAAATAAAAATCTTCTTCCGTCGGAATATCATCAATTCCGATTTGGTCTAAAGTAAATGTCAGTTCATAATTTCCCGGACTCAAATTTGTGATGGAATAATAACCGACGGAGTTAGTGGTGGTGGTTTTTATTTTTCCGTTTACCGACCAGGAAATCGAAATATTTGCCAAAAATTCGTTTGTGTTGGCGTCAAAAACAACACCGTGGATTGTTCCTATCACTCTGCCGTTATTTTCGTTTTCCATATCTTGAGTCGAAGTTAATTTTGCACAGCCAAAGAAAAGCAAAATCGTTAGCAAAAATCCTCCCCAAATAATCTTTCTCATAACACCTCCTTCTTTTTTCGATTGTTTTCAGGCAAATCAAACAATGGGAAAAATCATTTTTCAGTCAACAAAAAAGATGAAAGTGTAAATTTTATTTATTGTTCGGAAAATTAATTTCGGGAAATCTCAGGATCAATTTGAGGATTAATATATAATGCAAAAATAGTCATCGGTGAGATATTGTTTCAAAAGAGAAGCCATAAACCCGTATAAATATGAACTCTGAACTTGTGAAAAATTTTTTAGAATAAAAGCTCAAAATAACTGCTTGACAAAAAGCAAGTTATTTTTTTTCTGCAAAAAAATTGAAAATCGGAGAGGGAGAGTTTAAAGCTGACCTAAAAGTCAGCATTTTTTTGCTTTAAATGTCGAACCACTGATATTCAGTGGTTTAATTGTATAAAGGGAATGTTATGAAAGAGAAAATCGAGGTAATCGCCGAAAAAGTATGCAGGAACAATGAAGTGGGATTGTATGATGTGGAACTGAAAAATACCCGCAAAGGAAAGGTGATTTGTGTTTATATCACAAAAATTAACGGCGTTACCGTCGATGAATGTCAGAAAGTAAGCAGAGATTTGGGGCAAATATTGGAAGATGAAGATTTAATTTCAGGAAGATATTTTTTGGAAGTTTCTTCGCCCGGTTTGGAAAGAGAACTTAAATTAAAAAAACATTACTTGAGTGCGATCAACGAGAAAATCAAAATTTCGTACAGCAAGGATGACAAAATTCATACGAAAATAGGAATTTTGAAAGAAGTGCTGCCGGAAAAAATTATGGTTCTTTTTGATAAAAACCCTGAATTTATTCATTTTTCCGATATTAGAAAAGTCAAAACTTACTTCGATTATAAAAAATAAGGAGAGAAGATTATGAGCGCTAACTTAATGGTGACTCTTGCCGAACTTGCGAATCTGAAACAACTTGATAAAGAAAAATTGACTGAAATCATCAAAAATTCTTTGTATCAGGCAATCTCCAAAAGATTAACTCTTGAAAACGAATTGGAAATAGTGGCGGATTTTGAAACGAATAAAGTTTATGCCAAATTCAAAAAAATTGTTACCGAACAAGATATGTCGTTGGGTGAAATTTCTTTGAGTGAAGCACAAAAATATAATCCTGATGCCAAAATAGGCGACAAAATTCCGGTGGAAATGCCGATTTCCAAATTTGAACCGAAAGTTATCAAAATAGCCAGAAAAGTGATTATGGAGAAAATTCGTTCTTTGGAAGAAGACAGAATAATTTTTGATTATGAAAGGCAAAAAAATCAGATAATTTCCGGTAAAATCAGAAAGATAGATTACATCGGTTATATTGTTGATATCGGTTATGCGGACGCAATTCTTCCGTTGGAAGAACAGGTTGAGGGTGAATTTTATAAAGTGGGCGATATTATTCGTGCTTTTGTTTTGAATATTCGCAAAAGAAAAAAAGATGTGGTTGTTATTCTCTCCAGAACTCGACCGGAATTTGTGAAAAAACTTTTCGAGATTGAAATTCCCGAAATTGCCAATAACGATATTGAAGTCATAAAGATTGTTCGAGAACCGGGAATTAGAACGAAAGTGGCAGTTCGTTCTTTGAACAAAAAAGTTGATCCGATTGCCAGTTGTCTCGGACCAAAAGGAGTTAGAATTGAGCAAATTAGGGAAGAATTAAACGGCGAGCAAATCGACATCGTGCTTTGGGACGAATCGCCGGAACAGTTGATTGCCAACGCGATTGGTGCCGATTTGGTGGAAAAAGTTTATCTTGCCAAACGAGGAAAGTTCGCTCGAATCGTGGTTAGTAAAGAAAACAAAAATTTGACCATCGGTAAAAAAGGAAAAAATGTTAAGTTGGCGGCAAAACTAACCGACTATAAATTGGATATTTACACGGAAGATGAGTTTGAGGAAAAAATTGCCGAAGAACGCAGAATCACCAGTCATGTCAGCGACATTGACGGAGTTACTCCGAAAATAGCCGAGATTCTTAGAAGTCACGGTTATACTTCGGTGCAGGATATTTACGAGGCAACAGTGGAAGAATTGTGTAATTTGGAAGGCTTGGGCAGAAAAACGGCTCAAAAAATCAAGGAATCCGCCAAATATTTTTAAAGGAGAGGGAAAATAGACAAGAGTTCAAAAGCCGGTCATGTTCCTCTTCGTTCGTGTGTGATTTGCGGGAACAAACAAGAGAAAAAAAATCTTCTTCGTTTTGTTCTCATCGAAAACGAAATTGTTTTTGATTTGCATCATAAAATACCGGGACGCGGATTTTATGTTTGCGACGAGAATAGTTGTCTGGGAAAAATGGAAAAATGGTTGAAAAAAAGAAAAAAGAAATGGTTGAAAAAAGTTCAGCGAGCGTGAAGGAAAAAAAAGTTCTTAATTTGCTTCATTTAGCACGAAAAGCCGGTAAATTACAAATCGGTTTTGATGCGTGTGAACGCTCCTGTCTGCGTAATCGGGCAAAACTTGTAATTTTTGCCGAAGATATTTCCAAAAATAACAGACGACGCATTTTATTTGTGGCAAAAAATTCCAATACGAAGGCTATCGCATTCGGAACAAAGCTTCTTTTCGGGGAAGCTTTCAAAGCGAAAGAAATCGGTATAATTTGTGTGGAAGACGAAAATTTCGTCAAAGGTTTAATCCCGTTGTTAACAGAAAGTAAGGGGGAATGATGGCTATTAAAGTTCATGAACTGGCAAAAGAGTTGAAAATTTCAACAATGGCTCTGAGAAAGCATCTCAGCGATATGGGAATCAAGGTAAAGAGCCACATGAGTCCGCTAGACGATGAAACCGTGAAGAAAATCAGAGAGAAATTCAATTTGGAAAAAGCGGCTGTGAAACAACGGGAAATAGATAAAAAAGATTATCATAAGAAAATTGAGCTTGAGAAAAAAAGAAGAGAAGAAGAAGCAAAAAAAGCTCCCAAAATCATTGAGTTGAAAAGAAGAAAAAAAGAGATACCGGTATTTGAAGAAAAAGAGATCAAAAAAGCGGAGAAAAAACCGGCAATTGCCAAATCTGTTCGCAAAAAAGCGCCGACGGAAAGACCTTATAAAAAAACTGAGAAATCAATTCCTCCCACTCCGCCACCGCCTCCCATTCCTCCGAAAGAGATAATTTCCAAAGAAAAAGCAAAAGCCGCCAAGAAAAAGGATTTCGAAGAAAAAGATAAACATTTGAAAGCTAAATTGAAACAATTTAAAAAGTCGAGAAGAAAAAAAATATTGATTCCGACCGCAGAAGAAGAAGCGGAAATTACCAAAAACATCAAACGCACCCTTTCCGGGCATAAAAAGAAGAAAAAATATAAGAAAGAGGAAAAACCGCAGGTTAAAGTCGATGAAAAAATTGTTATCAGCGAATTCACATCCGTAAGCGAATTGGCAAAAATCATCGAAATACCGGCATCGCAAATTATTTCCAAATTTTTCAGTTTGGGTCAGATGGTAACCATCAATCAAAGATTGGATCGCGATTCTTTGGAAATGATTTGTGCGGAATTTAATCTTGATGTGGAATTTCAGGACGAATACGGAACGGAAATTTTATCGGAAAAAGCGGAAGAGAAAAAAGATGTGGAAATGCTTCCGCGTCCGCCGGTAGTTACGATTATGGGACATGTTGACCACGGCAAAACGGCAATCTTGGATTATATTCGTTCCTCAAATGTGGTCGAAAGCGAATCCGGAAGAATTACCCAACATATCGGAGCTTATCAGATTAATTATAACGATCACAAAATAACATTTCTCGATACTCCCGGTCATGAAGCTTTCACGGCAATGAGAGCCAGAGGCGCTAATGTTACCGATATTGTGATAATTGTCGTGGCTGCCAACGAAGGCGTGAAAAAACAGACAATAGAAGCTATCGACCACGCCAAAGCCGCCGGAGTCCCGATTATAGTCGCCATCAATAAAATTGATTTGAAAGACGCCAATGTGGACAGAACCATCGCCGACTTGATGAAACAAAATTTAATGTTGGAAGGTTATGGCGGCGAAGTGCTTTGGACAAAATGTTCGGCGGCAACGGGTGAAGGAATAGACGAATTGCTCGAATTGATTTTGTTATCCGCCGAAATGCAGGAATTGAAAGCGCCGGTCGATGTCAGCGGAAAAGGTGTGGTTATCGAATCGAAAAAAGACCAACGCATGGGAACAATCGCCACAATTTTGTTACAAGAAGGAAAGTTGCGTAAAGGAGACAATGTTGTTTGCGGTGCGACATTCGGGCGCGTTCGTAAGATGCTCGACGAAAATAATCAGGAAGTGAAAGAAATGTATCCTTCCGATGTTGCTCAAATTTTCGGTCTGAATGAAGTTCCCAAAGCGGGCGATATTCTCAATCAGGTTAAAGACGAAAAAATTGCTCGTCAGATAAGTTCCGAAAGAAAATTGATTCGTCAGGAACGAGAAAAACTGCATGAAAAAACAAATCTGAACAATCTTTTCCAGAAAATCAAAGAACATGAAATGTCGGAATTGCGAATTATCGTGAAAGCCGATACCGACGGTTCCGTGGAAGCGCTTTGCGATTCCTTTCAAAAACTCAGCACGGATGAAGTTATGATAAACATCATCCACAGAGCGGTTGGCGGAATCAATGAAGCGGACATCCATCTTGCTTCGGCTTCCGATGCCGTGATAATCGGATTTCATGTGAGAGCAAACAGCTCCGCCAAGAAATTGGCTGAAGATGAAAAAGTACAGATAAAAATCTATCATGTAATCTATGATGCGATTGAAGATATTCAAAAGGCGATGGAAGGAATGTTGGCTCCCGAATTGAAAGAGATGTATTTGGGAACCGCTTTGGTTAAACAGATTTTCAAAATCAAGAAAGTGGGAACCATTGCCGGTTGTTTTGTTGAAAAAGGTCTTATCGTCAAAGATGCAAAAATCAGGCTTTATCGCAACAACATCATGATTCACGAGGGAAAAATCGCTTCTTTGAAACATTTTGCCGAAGAGGTGAATGAAGTGAAAGCCGGCTCGGAATGCGGAATAGGAATCGAAGGTTATAATGATGTGAAAGAAGGAGATGTCATCGAAGCTTTCAAAGTGGAAGAAGTGAGCAGAAAGCTCTAACGAAGAGGTGCCGAGATGCCGAAAATTCGCATTCAAAGATTGGAAAAAGAACTTTTAAAACTGATAAATAATGTTCTTGCTTTCAAAATGAGAAACAAAAACCTTTCCTGGGTTACCATTACCAACATTCGTCTTTCTAACGATATGTCTTACGCCAAAATATATTTTTCTTTTTTGGGCGACAATTCCAAAGAAAAAGTCCTGAATTCTTTGCAAAAAAGCGCCGGTTTTATCAAAAACGAGATTGCTAAAGCAAAAATGATGAGAGTGATACCGGAATTGATTTTTTATTATGATGAATTGGAAGAAAACGCCAGAAAATTAGATAAAATTTTTGAAAAAATAAATTCCGAGAAAGACGGGAACAATGAAAGTTGAAAAAATTTCCGAGCTGAAAAAAGTACTTAATGATGCCATTTATGAATATTCCTCAATCGGTTTGGTAACCCATATGAATCCGGACGGAGACGGATTTTGTGCGGCGCTTGCACTTCAGGAGATTTTGAAAAAATCCGGCAAAACGGCCAAAATTGTTTTGGAAGAACCGGCTCCTGCGGTTTATGAATTTCTGAAAGGCGTAATTATTTTCAAATTATTCCGAGAGGAGATTGATTCGCTTCCCGAAAAATCGAGAAAATTTGTTTCCGAAGCTATTTATACAACTATCATAAATGACAGCGATAATTTTTTGAATGCAAATGTGAATGAAGATACTTATCGTGTTTGCGCTCAATTGATGAAGTATGATCTCAAACCGGGAGAAATTACCAAAAAATTCCTTTTCACTTTTTCCGCTGCCGAGATGAGATTTATCGGAGAAACGCTTTCTACCATTGAAACTTATGAAGACGACCAAATTTTGTTCATGTCTTCCACTTTGGAGATGTTGAGAAAAAATAATCTCACTTCCCAGGCAACGGAAAAAATGACTCGCTGGGTGAAAGGAATCAAAAAAAATAAAATCGTTGTTTATTTTCAGGAAATCGGCGTAAAAGAATTTCGACTTTCTTTCCGTTCAGAAGAAATTGATGTTTACGAAATTGCGGTTTATTTCGGCATCATTAATAATCGGGACGAAATTTTTGATTTTCTCCAATTTATCAACGATTTCTATGACGACCGGCAAATCTTCGGAAAGTCGCAAAATTTTTGTCGAATGAATTCTGCTGTGAGCTCCGTAACCTTCTATTCCGCGGATTACCGTTGAACCCGCCAAACAATTTTCCCGAGCTTTTCTCACAATCCATTCATATAACGGTACTCCTTCGTATTTATCGCTTTCTCCGATGAATATTCGCAAAAGATGACCTTTCCCCGGTAATATCATTTTATTTGCTCCTTAAAATAATTTTGACAGAGAATAACCGAACCACACTCCACCCAAACCGAATATCAGATGCAACAAAATATTGGTGAGAGATGATAAAAATTGTCCGTTATTTGCGAAGGTAAAAACTTCATAGCCGAATGAAGAAAAGGTGGTGAAACCTCCGAAAAAACCTATGAATTAAATAATTGTCGGTTTTCGGAAATGCCGGCAAAAAAACCGATGAACAAACAGCCGATTATATTAACCGCCAAAGTCCCGTA
>NATF01000113.1 GCA_002085205.1 Candidatus Cloacimonas sp. 4484_275
AAAATCTCGGCAAAAAGCGGCGATATTGTTTTGGCGAATGGAAAAATCATCGGGCGTCATAAAGGTTTGCCGTTTTATACGGTGGGACAGCGAAAAGGTTTGAATACTCCTTGGCGTTCTCCTCTTTATGTGCAAAAACTCGATGTGAAAAATAACCAATTAATTGTTACCGACAATCCCGACGATTTGTTGGAAAACAGGTTTGTTATCAAAGAAACAAATTGGATTTCCGGCAAAATTCCGCAGGTTTCGGACCGGGACAATCGGCTGTTTTTTACGAGAAAGATTGTCTTCTCGGCGGCGGAATAATAAAGAAGATATAAATAGATGAGTTCTGTATAATTGTGGATGTTGGAAATCATGTATAATGTGAATTGTCACCCTAAACGAAGTTATTGTCATCCTGAGGGAATTTTGTCTTGTCATCCTGAGCGAAGTCGAAGGATACTATTATGCAGACAATTGTTTCATCCTTCGACTCCGCTCAGGATGACGGAATTCAGGATGACGGAAAGTTATGAGGTTATAATTTTTTCAACGGCAATAAATTAGAAAATAGGGAAAAAAATTAAAATAAATATGAAACGGGGAATGATATGAAAAAAATTCATTTGGTGGTGGGAGCAAGACCGAATTTTATGAAAATGGCTCCGCTTTATCGAGAGTTTGAAAAATATCCTGATAAATTTGAAGTATTGAGCGATACGAAAAGGTTCTTTTCAAAGACAAACCGGATTTGGTAATCGTTGCCGGTGATGTGAACAGCACGGTGGCTTGCGCGCTCGACGCCGCCAAACTTCTTATTCCGGTTGCTCATTTGGAAGCGGGTCTGCGTAGTTTTGACCGCACAATGCCGGAAGAAATAAACCGTTTGATGACGGATGTTATTTCCGACTATTTGCTCACTCCTTCCGCCGATGCGAATGAACATCTGAGAATGGAAGGAATTCCCGAAGAAAAAATTTATTTTGTCGGAAACATAATGATAGATTCACTTTTGCAATATAAAAAAAAGGCGAAAAATTCCCAGATATTGAAGCGAATTTCGGAAAAGTATGATTTTTCGCCGAGCGATGAATATGCTCTCATCACTTTGCATCGTCCTTCCAATGTGGATAATTTGGAAGGATTGACCACGATTTTAAATGCTTTTGAGGAAATTTCCCGAAAAATAAAATTGATTTTTCCGATTCATCCGCGCACTTCCAAACAAATAAAAGTTTTCGGCTTGGAAGAAAAAGTCGGCAAAATGAAAAATCTATTGTTGATAGAACCGGTGGGTTATTACGACTTTCTCAAATTGCAGATGGAAGCAAAATTCATTTTGACCGATTCCGGCGGAATTCAAGAAGAATCGACTGTTTTCGGAATTCCCTGTTTAACTTTGCGTCCAAACACGGAAAGACCGGTTACAATTACCGAAGGAACAAACAAATTGGTAAAATTGGAAACAAAAGAAATTGTGCGGGAAATCGTGAAAATATTTTTATGACAATTTCATTTCTGAAAATATCTTCTTGTCTGTTCCACATCTTTGAAAATCGCTTTTATTAAATCATTTTCGGATGGGAACAATACTTCGTCCCGAAGTCTGCGGTGGAAAATTATTTCCACTTCTTTGTCATATACCTCACCCTCGAAATCGAGAATAAAAGTTTCGATTTCTTTGATGTTTGTCTTTTTTAAAGTCGGACTGTAACCGATATTGGTGACAGCGATATATTTTTGTTTTTTATTCGGATCGGAAGGTTCTACATTGATTGTGGGAAAACCTATTTTTCTGCCGATTTTTTTGCCGGAAACCACTTTTCCAAAAAGCGAATATTTTCTTCCCAAAAAACGCTCGACGGATTGCATGTTGCCTTCCCGCACGAAATCTCTGATTAAACTGCTACTCACGATTCTGTTGTCTATTTTCAGCGGTTCGACGGTTTCCACGCGATAATGAAATTTTTCCGCATTTTTTTCGAGAAATTCGGAATTTCCCTCTCGTTTTTTCCCGAAATGAGTGTCGTAACCGACAACAAATTCCCGCGTTTCCAACTCTCCTAACAAGATTTCGGTTAAAAATTCATCAGCGGTCATTTCAGCCATTTTTTCGTCGAAGTTCAAATAAAGAACGCAATCTATTCCGAGATTTTTGATGAGTTCTTCTTTTTTGTGGCGTTCCGTGAGCAGATAAGGAAATGTTTTTTTGTGAATGATTTCCAGCGGATGATGATAATATGTGATTACAACGGCTTCTCCGCCTGTTTCGTCGGCTCGTTTTCGCAGGCTTTTCAGTAACTTTCGATGTCCCAAATGAACGCCGTCAAAAGTTCCCATGGAAACAACAGGATAACGAAAATCGCATCTTTGATTTTGGATTCGTTAATTTTGATTTGAGGAAAATCAGCGAAAATTTCGGAAAGAGGAATCAAAAAATTTTGCCAATTTTCCGAATTGATTTTATCCGGAGAAACACTTTTTTCGAGAGATAAATTTCCGATTCTTGTTCTTTTTAATTTGTCGGTAACGGCAATTGTTCCCAGTTTTTCGGCAAAAGTTTCCGTGAGCGCGCGAATATAAACTCCCTTGCTGACGGTTGTCCGATAAGTGATGAAAGGAAGACGGATTTTAACGATTTCGAAAGAAAAAATTTTTACGGGCTGCTCTTTAAGTTTGAATTCGACATTCTGACGAGCCAGTTCATAAGCCCTTTTTCCGTTGATTTTTTTGGCGGAATATTTCGGCGGAATTTGAGTTTTCAGATTAAGCATTTCCTCCGCAATTCGGAAAATTTGCTTATCGGAAATTTCCGCAAAAGATTTTTCGGCGATGATTTTGCCGGTGATATCTCCCGTGTCTGTTTTCGTTCCCAATCGCGCGGAAACCAAATATTCCTTTTTGTCGGCAAGCAACAGATTTGCCGTTCTGGTGGCTTTTCCCAGCAAAATCGGGAGCAAACCGCTTGCAAAAGGATCGAGAGTCCCGGAATGTCCCATTTTTCTGATGCCGGTTATTTTTCGCAATTTCCTGATAACATCGAAAGATGTGATGCCGACAGGCTTATCGATGAGAAAAACGCCGAAATTATTCATTGATGGTTATCTCGATTTTTCCTTTTTCATATCCTTTCAGATTTTTCACAAAACCGAGAACGGTATCGTGGAAAATGTTCTGAACAAAAGGCGCCATTTTGATTTCTTTTCCGTTAATTTTCAATTTGCTTTCTTCCAATCGGTCTGTTTTGCAATCCGTTCTTTTCTTGTTTCCTTTCAAAATTTCACCGACCATTTGTCGGCAGGAAAGTCCGCAAGCTCGACATTTGCCGTTTTCCGGAAAGGGAAGAACTTCAAAGACTTTTTCTTCCACCAAATCCGCTATTTTTTCTATTTCGTTTTGAGAACGCAAAACCGGAACCTGTTGAAAATCATTCAAATTATCGGCGATTTTTCCCGAAATAAGAAAAACGGAATCGTTAAGAAGTTCGGTGAGTTGTTCTTCGTTTTCAGCGCAAAGAATGCGGGGAAGAGCGGCGGATTTCATTCCTTCCACAATCACAAAATCGGCGTCGAGTCGGGAAAGCATTTCGTTTAAAGAAAGACGAAAGTTGTTTTTCCGGTTTTGTGATAACCGGCAACGCTCAATACTTTCATTTATCACTCCTTTTGATTTCGGTTAATAAGCTTTTTTATATTTTCTAACATATTATATTATGCAATTTTTCGTCATCCTGAATTCTGTCATCCTGAGCGGAGTCGAAGGATACTATTATGCAGACAATTGTTTCATCCTTCGACTTCGCTCAGGATGACAAGACAAAATTCCGCTCAGGATAATTAATTTCACATTATAAATGATTTCTAAAATTCCTAATTATGCAGAAGTCATTTTCGGTTAATGTCCTTCTCCTCTCATCATTTTGAGAGAATGTTCCATAATTCTCGTGAGGACTTTGGTGCTGAGAGAAACGGCTTTTACCGATCCCGGAAAATTTACCACGATTGTTTTGTTTTTGATGCCGGCGTAACCGCGGGAAAGCATCGCCATCGGAGTTTCCCGATACGATTCGTAACGCAGAAGTTCGGCGATTCCGGGCAGTTCTTTATCGCAGAATTCGGCTGTAACTTCCGGTGTGACATCGCGTTCGGAAATGCCGGTGCCGCCCGTCGTGATAATGAAATCGGAACCGAGACTTTTTTCCAGCGCTTTTTTTATTTCTTCTTTTTCGTCGGGAACGATAATTCTTTCTATTTGAATTACCGAGATTTTTTCTTTGAGAATTTCTTCGATTTTGGGTCCGGAAAGGTCTTCGTAAATTCCTTTGGAAGCGCGATCAGATATCGTAATAACAGTAACTTTCATTTGAAATTTCTCCTCCTTTAACGACTTTGGCGAAAGCGCCGTTTTTGGGCAATCCTTCATCACCGACCAATTTATATATTTTTGATTGATGGTCGATTTCTTTGCCGAGTTGAGTTATTTCCAAAATTGCATCGCCGAGATGCAATCGTGTTCCGAGCGGTAAATTTGCCACATCAAGTCCTTCGGTTGTAATGTTTTCGGCAAAATCTCCGAATTCCCGTTTTAATCCGCGTTTTCTCACTTTTTCGATCAATTCGACGGCAAGAAGCGAAACCTGTTTTTTTTCGCTGCCGGCGTGCGCGTCTCCCACAATTCCGTAATTTTCTTTCAAAACCGCTTTTGCCACCGGTTTTTTCTGTTCTCCTTTTTTATCGGAAACATTGATTGATAATATTTTGAATTCTTTTCGCATAACATTCTCCGTTGAACTAATTTTCGGCAATATTTTCTTTGGTTTTTTTCATCAATTTGATTTCCGAAATAACCATATTTTTATCAATTGCTTTACACATGTCGTAAATCGTTAAGGCAGCCACCGAAACCGCCGTAAGCGCTTCCATTTCGATTCCCGTTTTGTCGGTGCAGACTGCGAAGCCGCGAATTTCGATGTGATCTTTTTTCACGGAAAATTCCACATCTATGTTATCGATACTGATGTTATGGCAAAGCGGAATCAAATCGGTTGTTCTTTTTGCTCCCGAAATTGCGGCGATTTTGGCAACGGTGAGAACATCTCCTTTTTTTATCA
>NATF01000037.1 GCA_002085205.1 Candidatus Cloacimonas sp. 4484_275
ACGGCGACAAGATATAACAGAAAACCAATTAAAGTGAAATTCATAATTTCCCCCTTTCAAAAAAATTATTTTTTCACATTAACCACAAAAATTATCTCTCCGTACTCATTAACAAGTCAGATGCATTCCGAATGCTATGTTTTCTTTATTTTCCAAATCGTTATAAAAAGTTACGGCTTCTTGTGTTTTACGATAAACAAAATCTATTTTCAATGACTCGTCAATTCTCATAAAACCGTAGTATCCCGTTCCGATTATCAAAGTTTTAATCCGATTGTCGAGATATTCCGAAATATCGTCGGCAACAAGAAGATGACCGGTTTTTCTTATCCACGGAAAAATTATTCCATCGGGAAAGATTATTAAATCTTTCGTAAAAACTTTTCCGTTTATTGATATTTTCCCGAATTTGTAAAAATCAATTTTTGTTCGATTGTCTTCTGTCGATTCCACTTCTCCTGTCTCCGCCTCTTCTTCTGTCGAATTTAACGGGCTTTTGTTCTTTGCGTCTGTCTTCGCCGTTTCTTCTTTCATAACCGGCTCTTTTTTCGGTTAAAGTACAATTCAAAATTGCCTTTATCGGCTCTAATCCAAAAGGAGAACCGGCTTCGATTGCTTTCAGAATTGTGCCGCCGCCGGTGAAAAAGTAATATTTGTCGTCTTGCAAGGCTTTGTTGTAAATTTCCGGAAGAAAAGTTTTGAAATCTTGTAAAGTGTCACCGCCTCCGAAAAGTTTGGCAGCTTCTTTGTTTTCGTTTATCAGAGTGTTCAAAGCTATTGTTCCTTCCGCAAAGTTAGGAGTGAAACCCATTACCGCATTTACGAAAATAGTTTTTGAGTTATTGAAAATATCACGCACAGCCGCCGTTGCGAAGGATTTGGGAGAAATATCCAAAATATAATTGAAATTATTTCCTTTATCGGTCGTATAAATATTGTGGACTCGATATTTTTTCTCGATTTTTTCTTCCAGAATGTCGGATTCGATGATATAAGGAAGTTCTACGATTTTTTCAGGATATTTCCCGGTTTGCTTCAGAAAATTCTCAGCTGCTTTCACATCGTCTTCTTCAATTCCTTTAATTTTAAATCCATATTTTGCAGCGAGATAAGCGTTGTAAATCACTCCGCCCAGAACAAGATAATCCGCTTTATTGAGCAGAGCGGTGAGAGGCCCGATTTTGGTATCGAATTTGGAACCCGCAACAACGGCGAGAAGCGGTCGTTCCGGATTCAAAACACGATCGAGATTTTCGATTTCTTTTTGCATCAAAAAACCCGCGTAAGAAGGAAGATGTTTAGTGGGTTCAATTGTGGAAGCGTGTGGCTGCCAAGAACCGAACGCGTCATTTATATAAATATCGGCGAGGCTTGCCAGTTCTTTTCCGAATTTTTCGGTTTCGTCGTCGCCGCTTTCTTCGCCTTTGAACCAACGAGTATTCGGCAAATAAATTCCGTCAATTTCGCCTGCCGTCAGTTTCTTATGCAAAGAAATAACGCCGTCAAGATTGGCAAGTCCGGTTTTATCGGCATTCATAATTTCCGGCGTTTGAAAATTTTTATTCATCTTTTTGTTCAAATAATCCACTATCGGTTTCACGGAAGTTTTTTCGGAAATTTCGATTTCGCCGGTTTTTTTGTTTCGCGGCCTGCCGACATGAGTCATAATAATTGGTTTTCCACCTTGAGAGAAAATATATTCAATGGTTTCCAAAGAAGCGTCAATTCGGTATGTATCCTTAATTTTGCCTTTTTTTACGACATTGTGGTCAACCCGAACCAAAACTAATTTTCCTTTCAAATCGGCATCTTGAATTTTCGGTATATTTTTCATAAAGCCTCCTAATTTATTTTATCATCAACATTTTTTTTACTTTCGTTTTATTTTCAAGCGTCAATTTATAGATATATAAACCTGATGCAACTTTTTTGTTATTGAAATCGGTTCCGTCCCAAGTTGTGGAGTAAAACGACTTTGTCGCTTTTGCATCAACTTGGTTGATGCATTCCAAAGTTTTTATTTTTTGACCTTTTATATTATAAATCGAAATTGTATTTTGTTCGTTTTGTTGGTGTTGTTCGTTGCTGAATTCAAATGAAATCGTAGTGGAAACGGTGAACGGGTTGGGATAATTTTGTTTGAGAATAATTTCCGTTTCCGACGAATTTTCGTTGTCTTCGGTAATGAGAATATTGTCGTTATAATATGCTGTTCTGCAAAGATTTCCGCGATAAGTTGACCAAGGAATTTTTGTGCCTTTCCTCAATTTGTAATCGATTACGCAAACTCCCACGGAAGTTCCGCAAATTATTTCAAAATCGTTGTCGCCGTCAATGTCGGCAATCGTTGCCGGAGTATTTCCGCTCAAATTAACCGGCACAGGTGTGGAATCAAGGAAATTGCCCGTAAAATCAATGGCATAGAAATTGGAATTTGCCGTGAATTGAAGAATGTCAAGATTGTCGTCACCATTCAAATCCGCAATTAAAGGCGAATTAACAATTGTTTCCGATAGATTTAAAGGAAATCCCGGAAAATCTTCGCCGGTTTGTTCACACAGATAAAGAAAACCGTTTCGCGTGGAAAAAGCGATTTCCAATTCATTGTCGCCATCAAAATCGGCGGCAACCGGTGCGGAAGCAATATTGCCTTGCAAAACTTTTTGCAAAATAATTTCACCTGCGGGCGAAACAAGATAAAGTTTGTTGTCGCTTGTTCCCAAAGCAATATTTTTATTATCCAAAACAATCGGAGAAGCGGAAACGGAGGAATTGAAACTAACCGGAAAACCGGACAAAATCTGGCAATTTCCCTTCACCGCATACAATTCTCCGTTAGCCAAACCGATTATAATTTCGTCAGCGGCATCTCCGTCCAAATCGGCAACAGCAATTTCGGTGTTGGAAATCGAGGGTAATTCAACGGGAAATCCCGCTATCAATTCGCCGATAGAATTCAAACAGTAAATTTTTCTGTCGATTCCGAAACCGATGATGTTCATCTCTCCGTCTCCGGTTATATCGCTGACAACCGGCGTTAAAAGTTGCATCGAGCAATCGGAAAACGAGAAAAGCAAATTGCCGTCCAAATCGGTCGCCGAAATATTTCCGTTGCGGCTGGCATAAATAATTTCCGGTTCTTCGTCGTTATTCAAATCGCAAAAAGCAACGCTTCTTTCCAGATTTTCATCGTTCAAAATCGGATAACCGCTTTCCATTTCGGCGTTTTTATCGAGAAGATTCAGGTTTGCTTTGGAATCGACAACCAACAGTTTTTTATCGTGGGTGTTTTCTTCGATGATGACGGGAACGGAATTTACGGAGAAATCCCCGAACCAAGGCCAGTTTTTTTGGAAAAGATTTACGGAAAGCTGAAAATCGAAATTTTTTGTGAACATTCCCGCCGAAGTCGGAGCATTTATTTGCAGATGATATTGATAATCCGCATAATTCGTATTTGCCGGAATGGAAACGATAAACGGATTTTGTTGATTGTCCGAGGAAGAACCGGCGGGTATGTTTCCGAAGTTGCATTCACCGTTTACGATTTGGATGTTTTCGTCATCGAAAGAAATTACTGCCGTCACATTTTCGGCATCCGACCAATCGGCGTAATTTTTGATTTCCGCGATGATTTCAACGGTTTCGCCGGGATTCACATTTCCGTCTCCGTCGCCTTCCTCATCGTTGTAAGAAATTGTTTCCGGTTTGAGGTAAGGAAAAGTTCCGAGCGGATTTTTAACACGAATTGAAGGATCTCCGAGAATTGTGAGTTCGTAATGAATCCAACGCATAACTTGAATGGAAAGAGCTTCATTCACAAGTTCGTAACGGGAAAAATTCATCGCTTTTCCCAATTCCGGCAGATTATTTTCAAAAAGCCCTTTTACGAAAGATTTTTGATAAGCCTGCGACCCGCCGTTCGTGCTGCCGATTTGTCCCCAACCGTAACGGGTATTGCCGATAAAAGCAAAAAATCCGCTGGAATTGAAAATAAAATGTTCTCCGATACATTCGTTTTGTCCGCTGGTTTGTTCGTCGAAAGCGGCAGGAAGGCAACCTTGCGTGTAAGCGAAGCCAAATTCGGTATTTGAAAGATTGTCCACATTTGCCGTGGTAATTCCGAACGCATAATTTTCGTTGCAATGTCCTACATGATGAACCATTGCCAAACCGGAATTGATGGCATTTATCACCGCTTGCGGAGAATTGGTTCCGTCTTTGTCGTATAAAGTAAAAATATGAAAATCGTTGGGAATCAGCGGAATGATTTCGTCCATGTAATCACCGCCCCAAGTTTGCGGAGTCCAATTCATGTCCTCGCCGAACATGTAGCAGATTTCGTTTGTATAGGAATTTTCATCGACATAATGATAGTTTTTTCCGAAGAAATTTTGGAATTCCTCTTCCGTTTCCGCACTAATTCTGCCGACGGCAATTTCCGGCAACATATCGGGTTCGTCATCCGGTTCCCCGTAAAATTCGTTTCCGTTTGCATTCCAATTTCCGTCCAAAGCTCCGTAATACAGATCGCTGGGAAGAAAAGTTTCCACAATGTGGTATTCATAACCGGGAGCAAAAACGGAATCAACCGCCGCCCACATTCCGCGAACGGGAATTATTTCATCATCTCCGCCCAGAATCACATATTCCAAAGGTAATTCGGTTTGCGACCAGGTTTGATATGCATCGATAATAAAATTGCGGATTGTTTCCTGTTCGTCAATTCCCGCGTATTCCGGTTCGGCAAGAATATCTTCTTTAAGAAAAATTGCCGTCTCAATTCCATGACTATTTTTCCATTCGATAAATTCTTGGAAAAAAGGCTCTCGCTCGGAATCCGTGATAATTATCATTTGATGCGGATTTTGAGAATTTGCCAGACCTTTTCCAACCGAAAAATATCTTTTTGAATAACTATTAATCAAAATCGGGTTAATTACCAAATTTGCAATTTTTTGGCGGGTTTTTCTATCGGTTAAAAGATTTTTATTCTGTTTTTCCGCTAACTCCGAATTTATTTTTGTTTTCACTTTAACGATAATTTCATTCGGCCATTTCAGCGTTTTTTTTACGGGATTGTATTTATACGGAAAAATATTGCAAATCGCAATTTGATAGCCGCATAAAAATTGTATCCCCAAAAATTGACAGTCTTTTACGGGAAAATCGGCATCACGACCATAAATTTTTTCGTTCTTTTCGGAAATATAAAACGCTTCTTCCGAAAGCGGATAAAAATTTCGGGAATAATCGATTTCCACATTTTGCATTTCCGTAATTCCGTTTGCGGAGATAATTTCGCAGGAAATTGCTTCTTCATTTTGAGGAATCAAAATTTTGAGCGGAAGATATGAAATTTGAGGTTTTCCCTCTTCAGCCAGAACCGTTTCGGATTCGGCAAATTTGCCGTTTAAGATTAGAGGTTTTTTTACTTTTATGTTCACCTTCACATCGGCAAAAACAGTTATGAAAATTGAGATTAAGAACAGAAACGATATTTTTTTCATCATCATTTTCTCCTGCGAATATTCGGAAGAATGAAAAATAAAACCGAAAATTTCAGGCAAGATATTTTTGCAGTTCGATAACGAAGTTTCGAATAAAAACGATTTTTGTCTTGAAAGAAAAATCCGGTAATATTTTTTATGAGTTTTGCATAATTGGAATTTTAGAAGTCATTTATAGTGTGATATCGTTGTCATCCTGAGCGGAGTTATTGTCATCCTGAGCGAAGTCGAAGGATACTATTGTGTAAACGGCTGTTTGCTCCTTCGACTCCGCTCAGGATGACGAAAAGTTTCATATGGTAACTGAGATGTTAGAAAATGAAAAAAGGCTTTAATATTTTTTTAATTCGGAGGAAAAAGTGAAGAAAAAATCGGTTTTGAAAAATATCATTGAAAAATTAAAAAAAAACAGCGGCGAACAACATGTTCTCATCGGTTTCGATGGTTTTATCGATGAAATAATCGAGGTGGTGGCGACGAGAAAAAATGCCGAAAAATACGAAAAAATAAAAACGATAACCGAATTTTCGGAAAAAATCGCGGCAATGGCCGGTTT
>NATF01000038.1 GCA_002085205.1 Candidatus Cloacimonas sp. 4484_275
GGGGGATATAATGAAAAAATTTTTATTGGTTTTAATCTCGGTGATTTTAACGCTGCTTTTATTTTCCGAAGTAATTGTAGTAAAAAGAAATCACGCCGTGTTAAGGAGCGGACCCGGCTCCTTTTATCCGATTATTTCCGAATTAGAACCGAATGCCGAATTGCAAGTTCTCAAACATGAAGAAGGTTGGATTGAAGTTGAATATATGGGAAAAAGAGGATTTGTTTCGGAAAAAATTTCCAAAGAAAAGAAAAAATCTTCCGAAACAGAAAAAAAAATGGCGGAAGAAAAAACGGGAATCAAAATTGCCAGAATGGGAATGACAGCCGGCGTGAAAGGGTTTGCCAAAAAGCTTTCGCGCAAATTAAATTCCGATCCTCAATTCGTTGATTTTTTAGCCGATTACAGCTTCGAACCGACTAAATTCCGCAAATTCAAAAAGGAAACTTACAAAAAGTTTAACTATAAAAAAGCAAGGAAACTCAATCCTTTACCGAATTTTTCCGAATTTGACAATTATTCTTTTTCAGAACAAGAATTCGGTTTGGCAATTGCGGCTAAAATAGCAAGTTTGGGAATTTCACAGGATTATGACAAAACCGAATATCTAAATTTGTTCGGCAATTTGATTGTGGCGGCTTCCGATGTTTATGACAAAAACTTCAAATTTTTCATTCTCGATATTCCCAACCCGAATGCTTATGCGTGTCCGGGCGGAATAATTTTCATAACGAACGGTTTGCTTTCGATGATGGAAAACGAAGCTCAACTTGCTTGTGTGCTTGGACACGAAATAAGTCATGTCGCGCGCAAACACGGTTTGAAGGAAGCCGAAAAACGGTTTAATCAGATTTTGGCGGAAAGCGCCTTTTTGGAACTTGATGAAGAACTCGAAGAAATCGGCGAAACTCAGACCGAAGAAGAAACGGAAATTGAAGACGAATTGGAAGATTTGCTCTTGGAAACTTACGAACAAATCGCCGCGGGAAGACTCGGAGCTTACGAAAACGAAGCGGATAAACTCGGATTGTTATATGCCTTGCGAGCAGGTTTTGACCCGAACGAAATGTTAAATCTTCTCAAAAAACTGCAAAGTAGTGAAATAAACTCGAACAACGAACACTATTCCAAAGAACAAATTATTTCCAGAGAAAAAGCCATTCGCAGCGAATTGCAAAAATTGCGTTTTCCCAAAAAAATGCTAATCAACCGAGAACGCTTTTTAAGTTTAGGAAGATAAAATTCAATAAACTTGGAATGTTTCCCTAATTTTTTTGTTTAAATCAATGGCAATTTTTCGCTAAAATCGGCGGTTAATAAACGAATATCACACCTGAATTGGGAAAAATCCATTCATCGTTTTGAGAATACACACTGATTGAATTTTTCTTATACTCAATTTGAGGAAATTTCAAACGACCGGAAAAAATCGGAACGGCTTCCACATTTCGAAGAAGACCGTCAAAAATAAAATCAATTTGTACGCCTCTCGTAATTTCCGTAAGATAGATTCCCAACTGGTGCGATGCTTGGGGATAGAAGGTTTTTGTGGAAATCGAAAAATCGACTTCTTTTCCAACCAAATTTTTCAAATAAGGATGAGAACATTTGATTTCGATACAACCTTGCGAAATCTTCAATTCGGTCTTTAATTCCAAATCGTTCACGAATACGGAAGTAACGGCAAAAAAATCTTTGTTTAAATCGAAATTATCATTTAGAAGCCAGCGATATTCAACATCTCGGCGCAAAAAATATTTTTCCAAAAGTTTTTCGTTTTTGGCGCAAGCAACAAGAAAATAATCGTTTTGCAATTTTTTTGTGAAAGTAAGACGGGTATTCACAAGAAAATAATCGCTCGCCGAGATTTTTCCTTTTTGTCGGGAAAAATATCCTTCCGGCACTTGCGAAAATTTAACCGTGTGAACAAAATTTTTTCTGTAGTAAATTTCCCTGTCTTTTTCAATAAAAAATCTTTTTAAAATATCCCGGTAAATCAAATCCGCTATTTCTTTGCTCTGCAATCTTTGTTCAATTGCCGTTTCGATGATGCCGCTCAATTTTTTATCGGAATAATCGCTCGAAACAAAATTGCGTCGCAAAAGCGGGGAAGAGCTGATAACTTTGCCATTTTCGTAATAATATCTTTTTGCTCTTCTACCGATTTGACAAAGAATTTCATAAGAAGAACCGCCGTATAAAGACGCGATATTTTCGGCGCGAATCTGTTCGTTTCCTTCTCCTAAAAGAGTTGCGATTTCTCCCACTTGCGGATTTTTCAAATCGGAAATGTCAACCGCAATCATATCCATACTCACTTTTCCGATAACAGAACAAACTTTTTTGCGAATCAAAACTTTTCCTTTGTTGGAGAGCAGAAAATCATAACCGTCCGCATATCCCACCGGCAAAATGGCATATTTCATATTTTCGGAAGCGATGAACGTGCGATTATAACCGATAGAATCTCCCTTCGCGGCGGTTTTGATCTGACTGATCCGAGATTTGAAAGTCATCACCGCTTTCAAATCGATTTGATTTTTTAACCGATTGTCGGAATAAACTCCGTATGAAAGCAAGCCGATTCTGACCAAATTTTGAAAATCACTCGTGAATGTTACTACTCCGCTGCTGTTGGAAATATGAATAAATTTCGGTTTGAAACTAAGGTTTTTCAGTAGATCGGAAAATCTTGTCGCTTGTAAATTCGTGTATTCGGAATCGTTTTCCGCCGCCGAAAAATGGGAAAAAATTCCCTCAATTTGCAAGTTGGAGAACTTCCTGATTTTTTCTATTGTTTTTGCGGCAACCCGAAAGTCGATTCCGCTTCGTCCCATTCCGGTATCTATGTTTAAATGAATTTTTTGTTTCTTTTTCCTTTTATTTGCGGCAAAATTCAATGCTTCCGCAAAATCGATTGTCGAAACGGAAGGAATAAGATTATTCTCCAAAATAATTTCAATTTCGCTCAAAAGAGAAGGAGATAAGATTAAAATCGGACAATCGATCCCCAAATAACGCAGCAAACTTCCTTCTTCCGCATTTGCAACTCCAAAAAAATTGATGCCGAATTTTTGCGCTTTTTTGGCAATTTCAAAAGCTCCGTGTCCATACGCGTCTGCCTTGACAATTTGCATCATTTGAACATTTTCCGGCAAAAATTTCTTTAGTTCTCTCAAATTATACTCAAAATTGGATAAATTAATTTCCGTCCAACTTCGTTCCGTTTTCATTTGTTTTCCTTTATTTTGCGCTGCGGTAAAATGTTACTTTGAATGAGAAAAACGACATTGCTTCAAACAAG
Source organism: Candidatus Cloacimonas sp. 4484_275 (assembly GCA_002085205.1). Taxonomy (GTDB): domain Bacteria; phylum Cloacimonadota; class Cloacimonadia; order Cloacimonadales; family TCS61; genus 4484-275. The sequence continues at coordinate 3,305 of NATF01000038.1, forward strand.
AAAAAAAAATCGCGTTTTCATTTAGAAAAATTTTGCCGCCAAATCCGCTAGTGCGGAACGTTCGCCTTTTTCCAAAGTTACATGTCCGACAATCGTTTCGTTTTTGAATTTTTCCACAGCCACACTGAGTCCGTTGCTTTCCGAATCGAGATAGGGAATATCAATTTGATAAGGATCGCCGGTTAAAACAAGTTTGGTTCCTTCTCCGGCTCTTGTGATGATAGTTTTCATTTCATGCGGAGTGAGATTCTGAGCTTCATCAATGATCACATATTGATCCGGCAAACTTCTGCCGCGAATATAGGTGAGGGGTTCCAATTCAATGAAACCGAAATCCAAATATTCCTTTATGGAAGGATGCTTCTTGCCGAAAATTTTTCCGTTATTGTTTTCTTCCTGCTCGTTTTTATGAGAAAGCAAAATTTCCATATTATCATAAATAGGTTGCATCCACGGATTAAATTTTTCCGATTTGGAACCCGGTAAATAACCGATATCTTTTCCCAAAGGAAAAATCGGTCTGGAAACAACCAAACGCGTATAATTATTTTTATCAACGACCTGATTTAAACCGGCGGCAAGAGCCAACAAAGTTTTTCCCGTTCCGGCTTTTCCCACCAAACTAACCAATTTCACGGAAGGATCCAGAAGCAAATCAAACGCCATAAATTGTTCTTCGTTACGCGCTTTTATGCCGAAAATTTCCTGACCGTGATAAAATTTGAGAGGATAAATAGCGTTGTTTTCATGAGAATAACGGGCAATAATTTCTTCCGTTTCATCTTTGGCGTGAAATTTAATAAATTCGTTCGGATAGAGCTCCCAAAATGTGTTAGTTAAAAACTTTTCCTCTTTGAAATGGTTAAGCATTTTTCTGCTTATTTCCACGGTTCTGAAACCCGTGTATAATTCCTCAAAATTGATTTTATCCGTTTCGTAGTTTTCCGATTTTATTCCCAAAGCGTCTGCTTTAATGCGTACATTCGCGTCTTTGGAAACAAGAATTACTTCTTTGTCCTTTTCCAGATTTTTCAGGTATAAAGCGGTTCCGATTATCAGATTATCGTTTTTATCGGTGAGCAAAACATGATTGGCGGTTTGAGAAATATCGCGGCTGAGAACAACCCGCAAAATGCTTCCATGCTTTGTTTTCACACCTTTTTGAAGACTTCCGTTGTGACGAAGCGAATCCAAATATCTTCCTATTTGACGCGCGTTTCTGCCTTTTTCGTCCAAACCTTTCTTGAAAACATCAATCTCCTCAATCACGGTTATGGGAATTACAACTTCGCTTTCTCCGAAAGAAAACATTGCTTGCGGATTGTGAATCAAAACATTTGTATCCAGAACATAAATTTTTTTCAATTCCATTCAATCTCCCTTCTAAATTCGGTTGAAGAAATGAAAATCTAAACGAAAGTTGTCAATATGAAATTAGGAAAGAAACAAATTTCCCGGTTAAAGAAAAAACATAAAGTTGTTTAAGAAAAACTTAAAAAAACTTAAATAAGACAAAAGTTATTTAAGAAAAATTGGGAAAAACTTAACTAAAATAAATTTTTATCGAAATTTGTTCCGTTTTCCGATAAAATCGAAACCGAATAAAATTGACATAAAACTGCGCTCTTTCTTTTGAGTAACAAGAGTTCCGCATAATTGGGAATTTTAGAAGTTATTTATAGTGTGAAATTGTCATCCTGAGCGGAGTCGAAGGATGAACCAACTATTTGTCTAATTGTATCCTTCGACTCCGCTCAGGATGACAGAAAATAACATGATTTAAGATGTTAAGAAATTTATTTGATAATAATGAGTTATGAATTATAAAAGGCTTTTGAGTAACAAGGAATGGAGAAAAAATGATTAAAAGAATCGGTGTGTTGACGAGCGGCGGAGATTCGTCCGGCATGAATGCGGCAATTCGCGGAGTCGTGCGCGGCGCGATTTACAACGGACTGAAAGTGTTTGGAATTTATCAAGGATTTGAAGGATTGATAAAAGGTGATGTCAGAGAACTTTCCAGCAGAGATGTAGGCGGAATCATAAATCACGGCGGCACAATTTTGTTTACGGCGCGCAGCAAACTTTTTTTAACGAAAGAAGGAAGAAAAAAAGCGTTTGAAAATTATCGAAAACATAACCTGGATGCCTTAATCGTCATTGGCGGAAACGGTTCTTTGCGCGGACTTCGGGAATTTATGGATGAAACGGGAATTATCGGAATCGGATTACCCGGCACAATCGATAATGATTTGTTCGGAACAGATTACACAATCGGATTCGACACGGCAATCAATGTTGCGGTGGAAGCTATTGACAAAATTCGCGACACAGCCACTTCCCACGAAAGATTGTTTTTGGTTGAAGTGATGGGAAGAAAAGCCGGTTTTATCGCAATTTTTTCCGCTTTAGCCGGCGGTGCGGAAGATATTCTTATTCCCGAAACAACCACCGATATAAAGAAACTTTGCGACAAATTGGAACAAGGAAAATTAAAAGGAAAAAAAAGCAGTATTGTCGTTGTTGCCGAAGGCGAAACTGTTGGCAATGTGGTTACTATTGCCAAAGAAATCAAGAAAAACACCGATTGGGATGTTCGAGTCAGCATTTTGGGACATATGCAAAGAGGCGGAATTCCTACCGC
>NATF01000039.1 GCA_002085205.1 Candidatus Cloacimonas sp. 4484_275
GATTCTCCTCCCGCGATTGCGGTAACCGATACAATGATCATGGCGAACAAAGCCGATATATTGATTTTAGTTGTGCGTGCCGCCCTTGCCGATAGAAATGTGATTAAAAGAGCAAAAGAGTTACTGACGAACATAAATATTAAAATCACCGGCGCTGTGATAAACGGAGTTCAACCGCATAGATATTACAGCAGTTATGAATACAACTACTACTACTATTACTACTATGGAAAAGAAGACGAGAATTTTAAACCTAAAATCGCACGCAAAGATAAATCTGTTTCTTGATGTTATAGGAAAAAGAAAAGATAACTTTCATCAAATCAGGACAATTTTCTCCGAAATTGACCTTTCGGACAAGTTAAGTTTTTTTTTGACAGAAAAAACTGACATAAAGATTTTGGCGTCCACAGATTTTCTGGAAACGAAAGAAAATCTTATTTACAAAGTAGCGTTCTTTATAAAGAATAAATATAAAGTGAAAAAAGGAGTGGAAATTTATTTGGAGAAAAACATTCCCATTTCTGCAGGATTAGGAGGCGGAAGTAGTAATGCCGCAACAACGATTATGGCGTTATCGGAACTGTGGGAGCTTGATTTAAGCGATGACGAAAAAAATGAAATAAGCAAAAAATTCGGGAGTGATATAAATTTTTTTCTTGTGGGCGGAACTGCTCTCGGAGAGGGAAGAGGCGAGGAAATTACTCCTCTGAAAGATATTTTTATGGAAAACATTTTTTTGGTGAATCCGGGATTTCCTGTCTCCAGCAGAGAGGCTTATGAGCTCGCAGAAATTTCAAATTATGAAAATAATAATTGGAAACTTTTCTTGGAAACGTTCGATGTAACTTATTGCTATAATTCTCTTCAGCAGGGAATTATGCAAAAATTTCCCGAAATCAAAGAAATAATTGATTATTTGGAAAATCATGGGGCAACAAAAGCAATGCTTTCGGGAAGCGGAGCAACCGTTATTGGTTTTTTCCCCGATTTTGTTACCGCCCAAAAATCAGCCGATTATTATTCCAAAAAAAATTATTGGAATTACATAACAAAAACTAAAAGGAGAACAAGATGAAGATTACAGATGTTAAGGTATTTCTTAGAGAAAGCAATCAATTGAAAGCTTTTGTGAATATCGTGATCGACGATGCTTTCATTATCAGAAACATCAAAGTTATTGAAGGAGAAAACGGACTTTTTATTGCAATGCCGAGCAGAAGGTTGAGCAGCGGAGAATACCGAGATATTGCTCACCCGATTAATACTGAAACCAGAAATTATATCGAACAAACCATAATCGAAAAATATAAAGAAGTTCTAAAAGAAGCTCTTGATGCTGCGGAATCTTCGGAAGAGGCAAAACATTCTTACGACGAAGAAGAATAAAAGAATAAGCGATGTTTTCCAGGCTAAAAATATTTACCGGAAATGCTAACAGAGAGTTGGCGGAAGAGGTTTCCAAACAAGCCGGCATTCCTCTGGGCGATGCTGAAGTTTTCAAATTTTCCAACGATAATAGCTTTGTGAAAATAAACGAAAATGTAAGGGGTGCCGATACTTTCATAATTCAACCTACCTGTTATCCGGTAAACGATAATTTGGTAGAGCTTTTGATAATGATTGATGCTTTAAAAAGAGCATCCGCCAATAAAATAAATTGTGTTATTCCGTATTTTAGTTATGGAAGATCCGACAAAAAAGACCAACCGAGAGTGCCAATCACTGCCAAGTTGGTAGCAGATTTACTTACGGTTGCCGGTGCATCAAGAATTGTGGCAATGGATTTGCATTCTCAACAGATACAAGGTTTTTTTAATATTCCGGTAGATCATTTGACTTCGCTTCCAATTTTCGAAAGATTTTTTAAAGCTAACCTTGATTTAAGTAATGCCGTTGTTGTTTCTCCTGATTCCGGCGGAGCTTATCGAGCAAGAGAGTTGGCAAAAAGGCTTAATTGTTCAATGGCAATAGGTGATAAAAGAAGATTGGACAACAAAGATAATGCGGAGATATTAAATATCATCGGTGATGTGAAAGGAAAAACTGCGATTTTATTTGATGATATCATCGATACCGGCGGAAGCTTGGTGAAAATTTCCCGTGCGATAAAAGAAAAAGGCGCAAAAAAGATTTATGCGGCTTGCGCTCACGGGATCCTTTCCGGTCAGGCCGTACAAAATTTGGAAGAATCGCCAATCGAGAAAATATATATCACCAATTCCATTCCTTTAGATGAAAAAAAGAAGAAATGCAAAAAGTTGGTTCAGCTTTCCATTGCGGATATGCTTGCCATTGCAATAAAAAAGATTCATATTGAAGAATCTTTAAGTATTTTGTTTAGATAAATTTAACGGAGGCATAATGAATATAAAAATATCAGCTCAAAAAAGAGACAAGACAACAATGAAATCTCAACTTACCGAGATAAGAAAAAAGGGGTTAATTCCCGCAATTATTTACGGTGAAGGTAAACCCGGAAAATTGATTTCAATCGAAAAAGTTCCTTTTTTGAAAGCATATCGAAAAACAATCGGCGAAACAGCGGTTTTTGAAATAAAAGTGGGAAATAAAAAATATTCCACTTTTATTAAAGAAATGCAAGTTCATCCGGTAACGCGAGAATTTCTTCATATTGATTTTATGGAATTTCATAAAGGTAGAGAAGTTACATTGGAAGTTCCGATTGTGTATATTGGTGAAGAAGAAGCCGGTAAAAAAGGCGGACTTGTCGATATTTTAATTAGAAAGCTGGAAGTTAGTTGTTTGCCGAAAGATATCCCTGAACACTTGGAAGTTGACATTTCCGGAATGAATATAGGTGACACTATTTATGTTAGTGATTTGGAACATCCCAATTTGAAAATTTCGATTCCGGAAGACACGCCGTTGGTTACACTTCTGGCACCTAAATCCGCAAAAGATTTGGCTTCCGAATTAGGAGAAACCGAGGAAGAAGAACCTACGGAAGAGAAAGAAGAAGAGCAGAGCACAGAAGAAAAATAGTGATTGATGAAGCTGATTGTCGGTTTAGGTAATCCTGGAAAACGGTATCGGAAAAACCGTCATAATATCGGTTTTATGATACTTGACAATTATGCGGCGAATCACGAACTTAAATTTAAAAGAAGATTAAAATATAATTTTGTGTGGGTTGATGACACTCTTCTCGTCAAACCCAGAACCTTTATGAACAACAGCGGAAACGCTGTGCTGTCTGTTCTTTCCAAGTATCGTTGTGAAGACATTTTGGTGATTGTGGACGATATTAATTTGCCGTTAGGTGAAATGAGACTTCGCCGTAACGGAAGTTCCGGTGGACATAACGGATTGAAATCAATTGCCGCGGTTCTCGGAACAGATAATTTCAAAAGATTCAGAATCGGAGTAGGTGCTCCGGAAAAAGAGATTTTAGCAGAATATGTTCTTTCCGATTTTTCAGGAAAAGAGCAAAAAATTCTTCGGGAAATTTTGAATTTTTCCGAAACTTTGTTAGAATATTATATCAAAGAAGATTTTGAAAGTTTATTGGATCATTATAGCAGATTAAAGAAATCCTATTCTGAGAAAATCGATAATCTCAGGATCGATTGATTGGTTAATCGCATTTAAAATTTTCGGAAATCGAAAAAATAAACTAATCTGAAAGTCCAAAGGAGGAAATGTGTTGAAAACATACGAGAGTATGATTATTGTTAAGCCGAATCTCAGTGAAGAAGCGGCGAAAAAAGAAAATGAAAAAATTCAGGCATTCATCAAAGAAAACGGCGGAGAAATTTTAAAAGTTGATGAATGGGGTAAACGCAAATTAGCTTACGAAATCCAAAAATTTACAGAAGGTTATTATTTCGTAATCAACTACACTTTCGAACCTTCCCAAATTTCGCAATTAGAAAGGTATTACAAACTCAATGAGGAAGTAATCCGTTATAACATTTTAGCCAAATAACTAAGGAGGAATAATGGCTAAAGAACTTAGATTGCCCAGAATAAATTCCGTTATTATCAGCGGAAGGTTGACAAGAGATGTTGATTTACGATACACGCCGAACGGAACACCGGTCGCAAAATTATCGCTTGCTTTTGACCGCAATTATCAGAAAGACGGTGAATGGCTTCAGGAAACAAGTTATATCGATGTAGTGGTTTGGAATAAACGCGGGGAACAATGTGCCGAATTTCTTCACAAAGGAAGTCCCGTTCTTATTGAAGGCAGATTGCAGACGAGATCTTACGAAAATAACGAAGGGAGAAGAATAAAGATTACGGAAGTAATTGCGAACAGAACCCATTTCTTGGAAAGAGCGGAAACAATTCCGGAAAGTGATGAATTTGAAGAAAAAGAACCTACGGCAACTTCGGAAAAACCGGAAGCTACGGTTACGGACGATGATGTTCCATTCTAAATAATAATTAATTTAAGATAAAAGGAGAACAAATGAGCGAAAAAGAAATAAACAAAACCGAAAACGAAAATATCGAAAAAACAACCAATGAAACGGTGGTTGAAGAAAAAGCAAAAGAAGAACCCAAAAAAGAAAGTTCGTACAAGAGAAATTATAACGATAGAAACAGAAGATACAATAAAAAGAACAAGTTCGTTTTTACCAAAAAAGTATGTTATTTTTGCAAAAATAAAGATGTGGAAATTGACTACAAAGATGTTAGTTTGATGAAAAGATTTATTGCCGAGAACGGGAAAATTACTCCGCGGCGATTTACGGGAACCTGTTCCAAACATCAAAGAAAGCTTGCTACGGAAATCAAAAAAGCAAGACAAATGGCTCTTATTCATTACACAGATTAAAGAATCGTGGTTTTTGCTGCCTTAATTTCAGGTTTTCTGGCGATAATCTCGCATTTTATCGGTTTGTTCTTTATAATCGCTTTTGGTTTTAAATATCAAAAGCAAAAATATGTGTTTTATTCGATTTTTATCGGCGTTATCATTCTTTCCTATTTGTTTCATTTGATTGGTGGTTCTGTTTTTGTGGCGGATGCGTTTGTGGGAGTTGGAATTACATCGGCGATTTTTTTCTATTTGTTGTTTCAAAAATTTGATTATTTGCATGCCATCTTGGTAACTTTTTTTGTAAATGTTGCTTACAGTATTTTGCGCATCATTGTTTTTCAAAAAAGTCTTTTGAATTTTCTGAACGATGCCATAAGCCAGTATTCTCAGATTTTGCAAACTTCATTCCCGCAAGACAGCGACAAATTGAATTTTGCTCTGGAAGCCTTAAATAATGCCAAATTTATTTTTACTCATTTCACGGCTAGTATTTGGATGATTTCTACTGTTTCGGCATTATATCTTGGTTCGCTGTTTATTTCAAAGAAGCTGGTAAAGTGGAATCACCGCGAAATTCGTTTCCCTTTTTATTTGGTTTATCTTTTAATAGTTGCTTTGCTCATGACACTGGCAAATCAAACCAAATATTGGGGAATTAACGGTTTGATAATGTTGTTTCCGTTATTCCTGATTCAAGGAATATCGATTTTACATTTTTTCTGGGGTAATTTTTTTCGGAACTCCAGATTTTTGGTCTATCTGCTGATAATTTCCATGTTGCTAAATTATTTTCTTTTATTGTTGGTAGCATTTGTGGGGTTGGCGGATGTATGGTTTAATTTTAGAAAAATAAATAAAATGGAGGATGTTAATGAAAGTCATCTTAATTAAAGATACAGAGAAATTAGGTAGTGCGGGAAGCGTTTTGAAAGTAAAAGACGGTTTTGCCAGAAATTATCTTTTACCTAAAAAAATAGCTATCATTGCAACCAAAAATAACTTAAGCAAACTTGAACAGATAAAAGAAAAAGCGGAAGCTGAAAAAACGGCTTTGGAAAACGAATACAAACTTTTGGTTGACAAAATCAACAATACCGAACTGATTTTTACCCGCAAAGCCGACGAGAATGGTCATTTGAAAGAATTGGGAGAATTTGAGGTGAAAATAGCTTTTACACCGGCTATTTCGGCAAATTTAAAAATTAAAGTGGAAAAGGAGTAACAAAGGGAGGTTACCTTGAAAAAAATAATTAATATTATCGGTTGGATTGTGCTGCTT
>NATF01000040.1 GCA_002085205.1 Candidatus Cloacimonas sp. 4484_275
TAAATAAGACTTATGAGGTAATTGTTCATGGAAATCAATAAAAATTATGAACCCCAACAAATTGAAAAAAAATGGTACAAATTTTGGATGGAAAAAGGCTATTTCACACCTCAGATTGATAAGACAAAAAAACCTTTTACCGTTTTGATTCCCCCGCCAAATGTGACGGGAATTCTCCACATGGGTCATGTTTTGAATAATACGCTTCAAGATGTGATGATTCGTTATAAAAGAATGACGGGAGTTCCCACACTTTGGGTTCCGGGCGTTGATCACGCTGGAATTGCCACGCAAAATGTTGTCGAACGCGAATTGGCAAAAGAGGGAAAAACTCGTCACGACATCGGTAGGGAAGAGCTCGTAAAAAGAATTTGGAAATGGAAAGAAGAAAAAGGCGGCAGAATAATCGAACAACTCAAACAGCTCGGTTGCTCCTGTGACTGGACTCGCGAACGTTTCACAATGGACGAGACACTTTCCAATGCGGTAAAAGAAGTTTTTATCCGTCTTTACGAAAAGGGACTGATTTACAAGGGAAAACGCATTATAAATTGGTGCCCGCGTTGCGTTACGGCGCTGGCAAACGATGAAGTGGAACATGAAGACGAACACGGTCATCTTTGGCATATCAAATATCCTTTGAAAAACGGAAAAGGTCATGTGATTGTTGCCACAACCAGACCGGAAACCATGCTCGGTGATACAGCCGTTGCCGTTCATCCGGAAGATGAAAGATATAAAAACCTTATCGGAAAAACGGTGATTCTTCCTTTTGTAAATCGAGAAATTCCGATAATAGCGGATGAATATGTCGATAAAAATTTTGGAAGCGGTTGCGTAAAAATCACGCCGGCTCACGACCCGAACGATTTTGAAGTGGGAATGAGACATAATCTTGAACAGGTTGTAGTGATGGACGAACATGGTATTATGAACGAAAATGCGGGCAAAGAATTTGAAGGATTAAACCGGTTTGAATGCAGAGAAAAGATTGTGGAAAAACTAAAAGAAATGAATCTTCTGGAAGATATCGAACCGCACACGCACGCCGTCGGACATTGTTATCGTTGCAATACCGCAATCGAACCGTATCTTTCCGAACAATGGTTCGTGAAAATGAAACCGCTGGCAGGACCGGCAATTGAAGTGGTAAAAAAGGGGAAAATTTCCTTTCAGCCGCAAAGATGGGTAAAAGTTTATTTGCACTGGATGGAAAATATTCGTGATTGGTGTATTTCTCGGCAAATTTGGTGGGGACACAGAATTCCCGTTTACTATTGTGAAAATTGCGGAGAAATGGTTGTTGCCAAAGAAATGCCGCAACAATGTTCAAAATGCGGAGGAACAAAATTCAAACAAGACGAAGATGTTTTGGACACTTGGTTTTCCAGTTGGCTTTGGCCGTTTTCGGTTTTCGGATGGCCCGAAGAAACAGAGGAACTCAATTATTTTCTGCCGACCAATCTCTTGGTTACGGCTCCCGGAATTATTTATCTTTGGGTTGCCAGAATGATTATGTCAACCCTGGAATTTATGAATGAAATTCCTTTTGATACCGTGCTCTTACATGGAATGGTTCTCGACGAAACCGGTCGGAGAATGAGCAAATCGTTGGGCAATTCCCCCGATCCGATTGACATCATCCAAAAAGTCGGTGCCGATGCTCTTCGTTTCGGCATGATTTTTAACACACCGAAAGGACAAGACAGTTATTATTCCGACGCTTATCTGGAAACCGGAAGAAATTTTGCCAATAAAATTTGGAATGCTTTTCGTTTTATCATGCAAAATGCGGAAAAAATCGAAGGACTTCCCGACAAAAATACCGTTCTCAACGAACTTGACGGATACAAGTTGGAACTTGCCGATAAATGGATTTACAGTCGCCTTCATCAGGTAATCGGAGAAGTAAAATCCAATTACGAGAATCTTCGTTTCAACGATACCGCCCGTATTTTGATGGATTTTATCTGGAACGAATTCTGCAGTTGGTATTTGGAACTTTCCAAAGACAGAATTTACAATAACGAAAACAAACGCGCGCAATTGACGGCAAAATTTATTCTTTTGGATATTTTGCAAAATTCGATGAGATTGCTCCAACCGATAATGCCATTTATTGCCGAAGAAATATGGCAAAAAATAAAAGAAGTTTTTCCGTTGGATTCCGAATCGGTAATTATTGCCGAATTTCCCCAACAGGACAAATCCAAAATAGATAAAGAAATCGATGCGGAAATGAAATTGATTCAAGAATCCATCTCGGCAATCAGAAATCTGCGAAAACAAATCAATCTCGCTCCCGGAATTGAGATAAAAACCGTTTTTAAAGTCAGTGACGATAATCAAATCTCATTGATTAAGAATTACCAAAAATATTTCGGAAAATTGGCAAAGGTTTCTTCTTTTGAAGTCGGAATCGACCTGTCAAAACCAAAATCAAGCATTGCCGCAGTTGTTCAAAACATAGAAATTTATCTTCCGCTGGAAGGACTAATTGACCTGGAACAAGAAAAGACAAAACTGAAAAAACAACTGGAAAAACTTGAGAAAGAACTTCAAAAAATAGATTCTAAACTTCATAATGACAAATTCTTAGAAAAAGCTCCGGAACAGATTATCAAAAAGGAGCGAGAAAAATTTGAAGAAGTAAAAACAAAACTCGAAAAGACGAAGGAAATTTTGAAAGGATTAAATTAAAGATTTTTGTAAAATTATGATGAAATATTCGAAATTTGTCAAAAATCGAGTTTAGGAGATTTGATGACAAAAATATTGGTAGCTTCCAGAAACGAAGATAAAATTTCGGAAATTAAAGAAATTTTAAAGGATTTGAGCCTCGAAATTGTTTCGGCAAAAGAGTTTCCCGAACTCCCCGAAGTTGTCGAAGACAAAGACACAATTGAAGGAAATGCGATAAAAAAGGCTCTGGAATGCGCAAAGTTTACCGGTTTGTTAGCAATTGCGGATGATACGGGACTTTTCGTGGAAGCTTTAAACGGAAAACCCGGAGTTTACGCTGCCAGATTTGCGGGTGAAAATTGTTCTTACCAAGATAATCGGGAAAAACTTCTCGCCGAAATGAAAGATAAAGAAAATCGGAAAGCGGAATTTCGGACAGCGGTGGCTTTTGCGTCGCCGAAAGGTTTGATTAAATTGGTCGTCGGAAAAGTCGAGGGAGAAATCGCCCGAAAAGAGATGGGAGAAAACGGTTTTGGTTACGACCCGATTTTCCGAGCTCTGGAAACCGGAAAAACTTTTGGGGAAATGTCCGAACGGGAAAAACACCAAATCAGTCACAGAGCCAGAGCTTTACGAAAATTAATTCCGTTTTTGCGAGATTATCTGGCACAAGCTTCAGATTCGCAACTTATTAAAAACAAAATTTAAAAATAAAAGTGAAGGAGATAAATTATGGTAAATCCTCAAATTTTCAGGCAATATGACATTCGCGGCATCGTGGGTAAAGATTTAACGGATGAAACGGTTTATTTGATAGGAAAGGGTTACGGAACTTATTTGAGAAGAAAAAATTTGAAAACGGCGGTTATTGGCGGAGATGCGCGTTTAAGCACTCCTCAATTCAAAAAGCAGTTTATCAAAGGTTTGTTGGAAACGGGAATAGATGTAACCGATGTTGGAAAACTGGCAACTCCGGTTTTGTATTTCTCAATTTGGAAATTAAAAACAGACGGCGGCGTAATGATAACCGCCAGCCACAATCCCGCCGAATACAACGGAATTAAACTGAATATCGGATTACAAAGTGTGTACGGAGAACAAATTCAGGAAATTCTTAAATTAATCCAAAACGGCGATTTTGAAAGTGGTGAAGGAAAATTGGATTCCAATTCCGAAATAGATGACCAATATATTGAATTTGTTTTGGAACATATTGACATCAAAAGACCGATAAAAGTTATCGTGGACGGCGGAAACGGAATGGGCGGTCCTTATCTTCCCAAAATTTTGCGCAAAGCAGGATGTGAAGTTACGGAAATGTATTGTGAACCCGACGGCAGATTTCCCAATCATCATCCCGACCCGACCGTAGAAAAATATATGAAAGATCTGATAGAAGCTGTGAAAAACAGCGATGCCGAAGTCGGCTTGGGTCTGGATGGCGATGCCGACAGAATCGGAGTTATCGATGAAAAGGGGCAGATGCTTTACGGCGACCAAATTCTAAACATAATCGTTCGCGATTTCCTAAAAAACAATCCGGGAGAGAAAATTATCGCCGATGTCAAATGCAGCAAAAATTTATTTGACGACATCAAAAAGTACGGCGGAATTCCGATAATGTACAAAACCGGTCACGCCAATATCAAAAACAAAATGTTTGAAGAAGGAATAAAAGTAAGCGGAGAAATGAGCGGTCATGTTTTTCTGGCGGACAGATATTTGGGATTTGACGACGCCATTTATGTTGCCTGTCGTTTTGTGGAAATTATGTCTAAAACCGATAAACCGGTAAGCGAATTTTTGTCCGACCAACCGAAAATGTACAACACTCCCGAACTTCATATTCCCAGCACCGACGAAGATAAATTCAAAATCGTGGAAAAAGTGAAAAATTCTTTTGTGGAAGAAGGTTATGATGTTACCGACATCGACGGAATGAGAATCACATTTCCCGATGGTTGGGGACTTTGTCGCGCTTCCAACACAACTCCGGTTTTAGTGCTTCGTTTCGAAGCGGAAACCAAAGAAAGGTTGGAAGAAATCAGAAAATTGGTGGAAGACAGAATCAAGCAATTCAGTTAAAATGAATCTTGTCTTTATCCCGACTTGATTATGACGATTGAGTCGGGATTTTATTTTCTTTGAAAACGACTCCGATTCCCTTTTTACCGTCGATTTTGATAAGAACCGGTTTTTCAAGTTGAACATGAACAAAATATTTGGTTCTGTTTTTTATCGGTTGTCGGGCAAGCCATTTCCAATCGATAAAATCTTTCTCCGATTTGTGGTTTACTACAAAATATCCCACATTGGAAGCAATCAAGTTATGGAAAAAATGTGTTCCTTGAGACGGTTCGACAATGAATCCTTCCATGCTTGTTTCCACAATAATTTGAGCATTATAAATATTATTCCACTTTACCGGAATTCCTAAAAATCTGTCACGCGTTCCCCAACGACCCGGCCCAATCAAAATATATTTTTTGCCGTTTAATTTTCGGTTTAATTCATCAATTTCGGAAATCATATTCATGGTATCGGTATTATCGAATTTTTTCTGTTCGACAAAAATTATATCGCGAACATTCTCAAAAATTCCGTTTCCCATCCCTTTTCCCGTGTAAATAAACAATTCTTTTTTAGATAATGTTTGCGGGTCGATTGAAGTTTCAAACGGTTTTATCGTCAGCGGTCTGATTTGCAAAAGATAAAAAGAAGGTTTATTGTCTTTTTCTTTATTCAGATTCACGGCAAACTCTATTTCTACGGGAACTCCCATCGCTTTTTCGCCGATATCCAAAATGTTATCCAGAATTTCCGCCAAAGGGAAATAATTATATTTCAGGACGCTGGCAAAAGTTAAAACTTTCACTCCTTTGGCGTAAGGACCTTCCATAAAGCGTTCGTTTTGATAATCCCAACTTGAAGCAATGTAATTTAGCGAGCCGTGTTTTTCCGCGTCTCGCAAATCCAATTTGATATAATTGGTAATCTCTCCTTCTCGCAAATCGAACTCTTTTTTTCCCAAATTTATGGCATAAAATTCGTATTGAGAATTTTTTAAGATCTCTTCCTGTTGCAAAATATCCATTTTGGGATAACGAGGACAAAATTTGAAAGTTTTCATTCCTTCCACAACGGCAATAAATTAATGCTTTCGATGTATTGACGGGCGGTTTCCTGAAAAACGGAAGCGAAAACGAGTTTGACGGCATCGGTTAATTGCCGAAAACGCATAGCTTTATCGGGATGATTATTAGGAAGCATATAAGTTTGATAAATGCCGGCAAAAGGCTGTGTTTGGGAATCTTCCAACAAACCGGAAGAACGAACCGCCAGCGGATAATTTATTTTTTCCACAAAAAGATTTAATTTGTAAATCAACTTATTGGAAAGAGTTCCGTTCAAAAAAATTTCCGCGATTTTTTCATCGGAATAGGAAGTTATGTCGTAAGTAATATTGTTGTGAACGAGAAAATAATCAAATTCTTTGGTGCCGATAACAAAAGTTTTGGGAATATTGATATTCACTTCCGGAAAACCTTTCTCGAATTCCATTGCCGCCAACAGAGAATTCAGGAAGGCAATACTGCGTCCCTTTCCGCCGAACGAACCGTCCGCCAATCGCACGATTCCTTCTTTGATGGAAAGAGCTTTTTCGCTGAAATTTACGATTTTTCCCCGATTTCTGATATATTGAACTTCCTCAAAAATCGAGATTAGGAATTCTCTTAATTCTTTTGATGTTTTGAAATTTTCCACTTTCAAGTGTCTGATTCTTTTGGCAATTTGAAATTCACCGTGAGCGGTTAACCAAGCGGAAAAATGATTTCGAGAGCCGTGAAAAATCAAAGATTCGTCGGGAATGGTTTTCAATTTTTCTTCAAAATCCTGCATGGTAACGGCTCTGTCTATCTTTTTTCCGGTTTTATCACGAAAAATAAAATCGCCGAAACCCAAATTTCTGACGATAAATTCTTTTAAATCATTGAGAAGAGTTTTGGAATTTTTATGAATAAAGCTCACTTTCAATTTTTTTGCTTTTTCCCGATTTTCCACTTCCGAAGATTGCAACAACATCGGAATATCAAACTTGTCGTTCCTAACTTTGGAAAGCAAACGAATGCCGGCTTGGGAATCTTCTTTGCCGCTGCGAAGATATTTCACATCGGAAATCACGGAAATGAGATATTCCCGATATTCCTCAATAATTTTAATGGCATCATCGTAATTGTGAACGAGAATAACTTTCGGTCTGGCGCGCATTCGGAGTCTTTTATTTATATCATTCACTTCTTCGGTAATCAATTTCTGCGTCTGATTCATAATTTCGGCGTATAATATCGGCAAAAATCGGGAATAATAATGAATGGAATCTTCGATGAGCAAAATCACTCTGACCAAACCGATTCGCGTATCCGTTTCCAAATTTCGTTTGTCTTCGATATATTTTATCATTGCCAAAAATATCTTACTGTCGCCGTTCCAAAGAAAAACATCATCTATAAATTTTGATTTGTTCTGCGTAATCAACGGAATATCGGCGGTTGAATGAAGCAATAAAAGAACCGGCAAATCGGGAAAATTATTTTTTATGTATTCACTTAATTTGAAAGGATCGACTTCACCGATTCTCATCATCGTTATTACAAGATCAAATTTTCTGTTTTGCAGCGTTTTTATTGCCTCTTCTCCGGTGGGAACGCTGGTTATTCTCGGAGCTGTGCTCAAATTCAATTGTTGATATTCGCCGTGAATCTGTTCGGAAAGTTGACCGTCCTGTTCAAAAATAAAGGCATCATAAAAAGTGGAAACCAATAAAATTTCCCGCACCCTTTTTTTCATTAAATTATGGAAATTGTCCTCACCGAATTTGAACTTGTTATAATAATAATTTATCTCTTTTAAATCCATTTCATTTCCTCGTTTCTTCCGTTAATCGAATTCAAAATTATAGAAATTGTCTTTTTTTGTAAAATATTATTCCGAAATTATTGCAAAAAAACAATTTTCTTGACTTTCCAAAAAAGTTTTTGATTTTAGAGATTGTGAATTAAATCCGATCCTGAAGTTCGTAATTTTGACTTTGTTACTAATCGTCGGCGGTATTTGGAATTGACAAAAACAGAAATGAGTTCTGCATAATTGGGGATTTTAGAAGTCATTTATAGTGTGAAATTGTCATCCTGAGCGAAGTCGAAGGATACAATAAGGCAAACATTGAATCATCCTTCGACTCCGCTCAGGATGACAGAAAGTAACATAATTTAAAATGTTAAGAATCAGGAGGTAGTCAAGATGATGTTTGAGATTATAACTTATCTGATGATAATGAGTTATGAATTATGAAAAAGACCTAAAAACGGAATAATTAGGAGAGAGAAGAAAAATTTATGGATTTTAATACTTTCGTCTTTATTTGGATTTTAGTCGTTATTATAATTATTTTTCTTTATATCAGGCATCGCAAAAAAACGGTTCGCGATCCGGTGATAAAAAGATTACGGCACAAAGTTAAAAAACGAAACTTGAAAAAACATTTGAAATATCGTAGAGAAAAAGGTTATTTGGAAAACAACAAGCATCACGATTAAATAAAATTGTTTTTCGGCGTAATTCGTCTGCAAAAATATTATTTTAATTATCGGTATCGATAATCTCACAAATTCGATTTACTTTTCCCTTGACCGCAAACCGATAAACAAATCTTGACACTAATTTCAAAAATGAAATTAAAGAAACGAAAAATTAATTGGGGAAAAGAATGAAAGAAAAAATTTTGGTAACCAGTGCTCTCACTTATGCAAACGGCAAATTGCACATCGGACATGTTGCCGGATCATATTTGAATGCCGATGTTTTTGTTCGTTTCCAAAAACTTTTGGAAAATGATGTTATTTATATCGGCGGTTCGGATGATCACGGCGCTCCTATTTCGATTGTTGCGGAAAAAGAAAATACCTCGCCGCAGGAAATTGCCAATCGTTATAATAAAAGCATTAAAGAAAGTTTAGCCGGTTTGAACATCCAATTAGATAATTTTTCGGGAACTTCCCATAAAGAACATCATAAACTTTCTCAGGAATTCTTTCTTAATCTCTTGGAAAATGGTTATATAACAAAAAAAACAACAAAACAATTTTACGATAAAAAATTTAAAAGATTTTTACCCGACCGTTATGTGGAAGGTGTTTGCCCTTATTGCGGAGCGGAAGGAGCTCGCGGTGATCAATGTGATAATTGCGGAAAATTAATCGATGCGCTTACTTTAAAAAATCCGATCAGCAAGATTTCGGGAGAACCTCCGATTATCAAGGAAACCTCACATTGGTATCTCAATCTTCCCAAATTTGAACCGAAACTTAGAAAGTGGCTGGAAACTAAAACTTATTGGAAAGATAATGTCCTCAATTTTATCCTGAGTTGGCTTGACGAAGGTCTGATAGAAAGATCGATTACCAGAGATTTGGATTGGGGAGTACCGGTGCCGCTACCGGAAGCGGAAGGAAAAGTGCTTTATGTTTGGTTTGACGCTCCCATCGGTTATATTTCTTCCACAAAAGAGTGGGCAATAAAGAAGGGAACTTTTGTTTTTTCTCAAAAATATTTTGACGGAACGATTTCCAAACCACAAAATTTGAGTGATTATTCAAAAGAAGTTTTGGAAGAAGCAAAAAGAATAACCATCGAAATTGCCGATAGTTACAAAAATTACAAGGTGAGAAAAGCCGCTAAAACGGCAATGGATATCGCTCGTCTCGGAAATAAATATTTCGATGAAACACAACCCTGGAAAACCGTTAAAGAAGACAAAACAAAAGCGGCGGAAACTTTGTATGTTTGTGCGGAATTACTTAGAAAAATCTCAATCGTTTTTGCTCCGATTATTCCCAAAAGTATGCAAAGATTGCGAAAAATGTTAAATTTGCCGGAAAAATCAACTTGGAAAGAATTAGAAAATTCTCTAACCGAAACCCAACTCGGAAAAATCGAACCGCTTTTCCGCAAAATAACCGATGAAGAAATTGAAACGCAAATAAAACTACTGCAAAATTCGGAGAAAAAAGGAGAAAAAATTTCTCATAAAACCGAAATAGAATACGATGATTTCGGTAAATTGGAGTTGCGAATCGTTAAAATTATCTCGGCGGAAATTATTCCCAAATCTTCCAAATTGTTAAAATTAAAAATCAAAATGCAAAGCGAAGAGCGGGAAATTGTAGCCGGCATTAAACAGTCGTATAAACCCGAAGAACTCGTGGGAAAAAAGGTTGCTCTTTTGGCAAACCTGAAACCGCGTAAAGTGATGGGA
>NATF01000041.1 GCA_002085205.1 Candidatus Cloacimonas sp. 4484_275
AGAAAAAAATTTGCCAAACCGGTTTGTTGATTGAAGATAATTTTCCAAACGATGGAAATTGCCACCATTGAGGTTACGGTGGGAATGAAATAGAGCGAGCGGAAAAATCCTTTTAGTTTTTTAATGTTATTCAGCATTGTAGCAAAAATGAGTGAAAGAACCAAGCTAAACGGAACCACAAAAATAACCAGATAAAATGTGTTCAAAAGCGATTGCCAGAATTCGCGGTCGTGCAAAATTTTGATGTAATTCGCGAAACCTATAAAATCACCCGTACCGGTTATGGTCCATTCAAAAAAACTGACAATAAAAGAAAGCACGATAGGAACAAGCCTAAATAAAATAACTATAATCAAAGCAGGTAAAATATATAAATAAGGTCCCCAATCAAATTTTTTCTTCTTCGGGCTGAAAACTTTTACCTCGGCATTAATTTCCATTTTGCTAATCTCTTTCATTTTGACCTCTTTAAAAATCAGGCAAATATTTAAATCCGAATTTTCGATGTCAATTGAATTTTGAAGGAAAGCATTTTTCAAAACAAGAAAAAATTACGGTTCTTTTACTCCCCATTCCGCCAACATTAAAGGTTTGTTCGGAAAAGTGTTTGTCAGTTCATCGTAAATATTTTGCATTTCTTCATCGAAAATCATCCATTCTTCATCATCATATTGAGCACCGTAAACACTGACTGCAATCCAATCGACATAGTCATCTCCGGGATAATAATTGACGGCATCATTCCAATTTTCATCGGGAAAAGATTTATTGTTAACATGGAAATACCAAATAATATTGGAAGCCTCATGTTCATTGAAAAGATTGACAATATGTCTAAACGCCGATTTGAATTTTTCGGGACCGTCCGCCAACAGAGAGTCGCCAAATTCGTTAGTGATTCCGGCTCCTTGAAAAATTCCCGACCATGGAAACCAATTACCGTTCATTTCCACACCAAAAGTTACGAAAACCGGAGTTTCAAAAGCGGCGATAACTTCTGCCCAATCAATTAAAAAATCGTCAAACTCTCCGTTAATAATTCGGACAAGCGAGTAATTTTCCTGATAGCCCGCTTCCCAATACGGTTCTCCCCAAGGCATAAATCTAAGAAGCGGGATTGCTCCGTATTCCGAAATGCATTGCAGATTTTGATCGGAAACATAGTTTCTTCCGAAAAAAACCGAAAACGGACAAAAAGCCGCCGATTTACCGCTGAGAGCCTCAAAATTTTCCAAAGAATTGGTATCAACGGAATCTTCAAATTCGCCCCATCCGGGAAATACGCCGGTAAAACAATTATTATCGGGAAAAGAAAGCGGATTCGACAAGTATTCTTTTCCTATAAAATAAGAAGATGAGATTCCCGTCTGAAAAGCTTGCAAAGCTTCGGGAGATGAGTTTATTCGTAAATCCGACCAAGAACCGTCGGAGTTTTCCCATCTATCGTGATAAATGACGGCAATTCTAATTTTGGTATATTTTGTTTGTATGGTCTCGATGGCATCAAGATACCATTTTGCTTTATCGGAAGCGGAATAGTTTTCTCCGCTCGTCGTATTGTTGATACAAGCGGAGACTAAAAAAAGAATTATCGAAAATAATCCCATAAATATTCTTTTCATAAAAACCCATTAACAAAAAAACCCCGAACAAAAGTTCGGGGAAATCTTCAAAAACTTAGTCTATTCGGAAGTTTGTGGAGCCGGTTCGGCATCAGGCGGAGTAACAGCATTCGCCGTATCTGCCGGAGTTTCAGCCTTTTCCACGCTTGTGTCTGCTTTTTGTTGCTGAGAAACTTCCGCTTTTTTACCGCAAGCACTCAACAGACCGATTAAAATCACCATTATTACTAAAATCTTCAATACTTTCATCTTACACCCCCTTAATTTTATTATTCGAAAAAAGGAAATAATCTATTATTTGTCAATTTAATTCTACGATTGAAAAAATAAAGTAAAATAATGTTTTTCTCATTAAATTTCTGTTGACCTAAAATGAGGAGATTTTTTTTTGCACGAATTATGAGAATAAATTCTCAAAATTGGAGGATTATTGATGAGTATCGATGAAAAAATTGCGGAATTACAGACAAAACGGGATGAAGCCAAAATCGGCGGCGGCGAAAAAAGAATAGCGGCTCAACATTCAAAAGGAAAATTAACAGCTCGAGAAAGAATTCAGGCGTTGGTTGACCCCGATAGTTTTGAAGAATTTGATATGTTTGTCACTCATAAATGCCATGATTTCGGAATGGAAAAAAATAAAAGTTTTGGAGACGGAGTCGTGACCGGTTGGGCGACTATCGATAAACGACTCGTATATCTTTATTCTCAAGATTTTACCGTAATGGGCGGTTCTCTTTCCAAAACTCACGCCGAAAAAATTTGCAAAATAATGGAAATGGCTGTGAAAATGGGAGCTCCGATAATCGGTTTAAATGATTCCGGCGGCGCCAGAGTTCAAGAAGGAGTCGACGCTCTTGCCGGTTATGCCGATATTTTCTTAAGAAATGTGATGGCATCCGGCGTTGTTCCGCAAATTTCCGCGATTATGGGACCTTGTGCGGGAGGAGCCGTTTATTCACCGGCAATTACCGATTTTGTAATTATGAATAAACAAACAAGCTACATGTTCGTAACCGGTCCCAAAGTCGTAAAAACGGTTTTGAACGAAGATGTTACGACAGAAGCTCTCGGAGGAGCGGTTATTCATGCCAGCAAAAGCGGAGTTGCCCAATTTATCACGGAAGACGAAAATGAAACGCTTCTTCTTATCAGGAAATTGATTAGTTATCTTCCTTCCAACAATTTGGAAGATCCTCCTTATAAACCTCCCACCGATACGATTGACAGAAAGTGTGAAGAATTAAATTCGATAATACCGGATAATCCCAATAAACCATACAATATTCTTGATGTGATTCAATGCATTGTGGATGACGGCGAATTTTTGGAAGTTGCTCGCAATTTTGCGCAAAATGTGGTTACCTGTTTTGCCAGAATGAACGGCTATCCAATCGGAATAGTGGCAAATCAACCGAAAGTTTTGGCGGGAGTTTTGGATATAAACGCCTCCGTGAAGGCAGCAAGATTTGTGCGTTTTTGCGATGCTTTCAATATTCCTTTGCTGGTGTTGGAAGATGTTCCCGGTTTTCTTCCGGGTTCCAATCAGGAACATAACGGAATTATACGTCACGGAGCAAAATTGCTTTACGCATTTGCCGAAGCTACCGTTCCCAAAATTACGGTAATCCTAAGAAAAGCTTACGGCGGTGCTTATTGTGTGATGAACAGTCGGCATATGAAAGCGGATATTGTTTATGCTTGGCCTTCTGCGGAAATTGCCGTGATGGGACCGAAAGGTGCCGTGGAAATCGTATTTCGAAAAGAGGCAAAAAATTCGGAGAATCCGGAAGAATTTCTCAAGGAAAAAGAAGAAGAATACAGGAATAAATTTGCAAATCCGTATCGAGCGGCGGAAAAAGGATATATTGATGATGTAATTGAACCGAAGGCAACCAGATTCAGACTAATTCGGGCTTTTGAAATGCTTGATTCCAAAAAAGATACGATTCCGCCCAAAAAACACGGAAACATTCCTTTGTAGGATTTTAAAATGAAAAAGATTTTTCTTTTTATGTTTGTGATTTATTCATTCATAATATCGGCGGAAATTTCTCAAAAATCCCAAACCGAATATTCGCCGCAAATGAGTCTGCAACAACTTTCCGTTCAAAGCGGTATTCCGGTAAAAAAACTGAAAAATTTACTGAATTTAAATTCCCAAATCGACAATAATATTCCTTTGGAAAATTTGAATATCGACAAGACAACCATTACCGAAACGATTTCGGAATTTGCGGAACAAAAACATTCGTATTACAGTGGTATCGTGTTAATCGGAATGCTGATTGTTTTTGTCAGCTTGATTACAATTGGTTTTGTGATAAATCAGCTCCGGCATTTGCATTTGTTCGAGAAAATAAAAGAAGAAAAATTAAAGAAAAAAAAGCCGAAATTTTCCGACAAAGAAAATTCATCGGACATGGAAGTAAGCAGCGATGCCATTATTGCGGCAATTACGGCGGTTTATCTTCACGAATTGGAAGTGGAAGAGCAACATAAATTTCTGCTAACCTGGAAAAGAACGCCCGTGAGTATGTGGAAAGCAATCAGCAGAGCGGAAAAACCGAACGAATTATATTTTAACAAAAAAAATTAGAATTAAGCGGAGTAACAATGAAAACTTATAAATTCAAAATAAACGATGTTAAATACAAAGCAAAAATTGAAGAATACAAACATGATTTTGTCATTGTAAATGTGAACGGAATAAATTATCGAGTAGAAATTGAACGAGAAGAAAATAGAGCGGAGCCAAAACTTGTCAGAACACAAAAGAACAAACCGGAAATTAGTATTTCCACTCCTTCCGCGATTCAAAAATCTCAACACGGAGTTTTGGCACCGATTCCCGGAGTTGTTGTTTCCGTAAAGGTTAAAGAAGGAGAAATTGTAAAAATAGGAGACCCGGTAGTAATTTTGGAAGCGATGAAAATGGAATCGGAAATTACAACGGATAAAAGCGGAGAAGTGAAAAAGATTCTCGTGAAGGAAGGAGACTCGGTTCAAGAGGGTCAATTGTTGGTAGAAATTGTTTAATCACAAAAACAAAAAATAAAACGGAGAATAAATGACGGAATTTGTAAATTTTGTTCAAACCACCGGATTAGCCCAATTGCAATGGAATTATGTAGTTATGATTTCCATCGGATTGTTCTTCATTTATTTGGGAATTGCCAAAAATTATGAACCGTTGTTACTTATTCCTATTGGTTTCGGAATTGTTTTGGGAAATTTTCCGGGAACGAGAGGCGTTTATAATGACGGGTCGGTAATGAATCTGATTTATTTCGGAGTAAAAAGCGGAATTTATCCGCCGCTTATATTTTTGGGAATCGGAGCAATGACGGATTTTTCCACTTTGATAGCAAATCCGAAATTAATTTTATTGGGTGCCGCCGCTCAATTCGGCATTTTCGCCACTTTTATCGGTTCGCTTTTGCTTGGCTTCAATGTTGCCGAAGCAGGTTCGATTGGAATCATCGGCGGTGCCGACGGTCCTACTTCCATTTTTCTTTCCTCTCAACTCGCTCCTCATCTTGTCGGTCCGATTGCCATTGCCGCATATTCTTACATGGCGTTGGTTCCCGTAATTCAGCCTCCGATAATCAAACTTTTTACAACGAAAAAAGAAAGAATCATTCGTATGAAAACACCGCGGCTCGTCAGCAAAAAAGAAAAAATATTGTTTCCGATAATCGGAGCAATTGTTACAATTCTGATTGCGCCGGGTGCTTCGGTGCTTCTCGGAATGCTGTTTATGGGAAATCTTCTAAAAGAGAGCGGAGTAACGGAACGATTGGCAAAAACAGCTAGGAATGCGCTCATTGATATCGTTACCATTTTGCTGGGATTAGCGGTCGGTGCCAGCACTCAGGCAGATGTTTTTCTAAAAATCGATTCCATTAAAATTTTTGCTCTCGGGGCATTTTCATTCTGCATTGCTACCGCCGCCGGCGTGCTTTTTGCAAAATTTATGAACATTTTCTTAAAAGAAAAAATCAACCCGATGATTGGAGCCTCAGGAGTTTCCGCCGTTCCGGACAGCTCCCGCGTCGTACAACATTTAGGCAAAAAATACGATAAAAATAATTATCTTTTAATGCATGCAATGGCTCCCAATGTTGCCGGAGTAATCGGCTCTGCTGTTGCCGCCGGTGTACTTTTGGGAATTTTGGGAAATTAAT
>NATF01000042.1 GCA_002085205.1 Candidatus Cloacimonas sp. 4484_275
TTGGGTTTGCCGCTTTATCGTTATATCGGCGGCACCAATGCCAAACTGCTTCCGGTTCCGATGGCAAACATTATCAATGGCGGTAAACACGCCGATAACAATGTCGATTTGCAGGAATTTATGATTATGCCGTTGGGAGCAAAAACTTTCAGGCAGGCTGTTCAGATGATGTCGGAAGTTTTTCATGCGCTCAAATCTTATTTAAAAAAGAAGGCGGTTTTGCACCGGATTTGAAGAGCAACGAAGAAGCTTTGCAGATAATTATCAAAGCGATAGAATTGGCGGATTATCGTCCGGGAGAAGATATTTTCATCGCTTTGGATCCCGCTTCTTCCGAATTCTATAAAAACGGAAAATATCATTTGAAAGCGGAGAACGCCGCTTTAACTTCCGAAGAAATGGTGAGTTATTACGAAGAACTGGTAAAAAAATATCCGATTGTATCGTTGGAAGACGGTTTGGCGGAAGACGACTGGAAAGGTTGGAAAATCCTCAACGAAAAATTGGGCGGGAAAATTCAAATTGTGGGAGATGACCTTTTTGTTACCAACACGGAAAGATTAAAACGCGGAATTGAGGAAAAATCGGCTAATTCCATTCTGATAAAATTGAACCAAATAGGTTCTCTCACGGAGACTTTGGATACTATTCAAATGGCGAAAGAGGCCGGTTTTACAAATGTGATTTCACATCGAAGCGGCGAAACCTGCGATTCCGTAATTGCCGATTTGGCGGTTGCCGTGAATGCAGGCCAAATTAAAACCGGTTCGCTTTGTCGTAGCGAAAGAATTTCCAAATATAATCAATTAATGCGCATTGAAGAAGAATTGGGCGATGCGGCGATTTTCTTAGGCAAAGATATATTTTATAATTTAAAATAAAATCATAAAAGCAGCAAAATTTCGGCAAGAGATGAAAAAGATATATTTATCGTTGATTATTTTTGTTGTCTTGGTGGGTTGCACAGCCAAAGGCGATTTGAAAATATTCAACAATACCAACCATTATTTGTATTTTACGGTTCTCGGAAACGATTATATTCTTCCGGGAAGCTCGGATTCCGACCCTTCCGAGACAATTGAAATTGAAATAGGGAAGAGGTTTCTCTTTTGGGGAGACGACGAAAAGGAAATTGATTTGCAACTGGAAGGGGAAACTTTTATGATGCAACTTTCCGACAGTTTCGGAAATCCGAGCGGCGAATATTATACGGAAACAACCGTTTATTTGAAAGCGGGCAAGACCACAAAAGTTTACACAAATCCCACCCACGCTTGCGTTAAATTGATCAATAATTCGGAGTTTCCGATTAGCGATTTTCTTTATTCGGTTGAAGATACGGAACATTCGATTTTGGATTATGAACTTGCTTGCGGAGATTCCGTTTATCAGCGTTTAATTCCCACAACCGAAGAAAATCAATTGATGTATTCTTTTCAATTTAGATTTGCCGGAGATGAAGATTTTCAGGAAATTCCCGGTTCGTATTCTCTGTTTTTGGATGAAGAATTGATTATTCTGGCGGCAGATTATATTGATAAAAAATAAATAACTTACAAGCTGTTTGAAGATACAAAAAAGCCCGAAACTTTTGTTTCGGGCTGAATTTTTTTATCGTTTTTTATATCTAATCCTCGATTACTTCCACATTTGCTCTGGGAATAATCACTTTTTCTCCGTTTTCCAATTCCGCTTCCAGAATACGCACTTTGGTTTCGCTTTCCACAATGTGAAGTTCTTCCGGCAAAGCGGTCACTTTTCCGATTAAACCGAAATTCGGTTGACGAATCACGCGAATTGTCGTGCCGATTTCCAAAGTGGACATTTTTGGTGTCTGAGCTTTCAGTTCTTCTTCTTTAAATTCAACCGGAATGATAATTTCCGGTCGCATAACGCCGGCTCTGATTTGCGTCTTTCCGTGAATTGAAGATTTGTGTCCTTCAAATTTTTTGAGAAGATTGAAAGTCTTTTGCGCCATATTAATTTTTCCGAATCCTTCCGTGACTACGATTGTCAAACCGATATCTTCGTGACCGGTGATGGCTACGCCCAAATCGTAGCCGAGGAGTCTTTTCAAATCTCTGTCGTCAATACCGCCGGTGATAATTCCGTGAACTCCGATTTGTTTTGCCTTGCTGATGGTGTCGAAATCCACAATCGAACCGCAAACAATTACTTTGCCTTTGCAAGACTCGTCTATTTTGGATTTGTCGATAACTTCGTCGGGTGAAGAAACAAGTATTTTTATTTCTCCCGTTGTTTCTCCGCCGACGCCGAAAATTCCTTGAATATAAGCGGATTTGTTTTCAATGATGACTCCTTCTTCTTCAATGACATCAACCACGATTCCGTCGATAAACGCTTTTACCTGCACCGGAATTCTCGGTTCGCGCAGAAGAAGTTGTCCCGTAATGGTGGAAATGTTTTCCACTTCGCCCTCTATCGGCGATTTCACGGTGGTTTTGAACATTCCGAAAATTCCTTTGGTTTGGGCGATAATCTGACCTTTTTTAATTTTCTGACCTTCGGAAATAGTCAAGTATTGTTTCACAAGATTCGGAGTTACGCCGAGTTTGTTCGCCAGATTAAAAGGAACGACTTTTCCCGGAAGAAGCGTTTCCGCAACATAATCTTCGGCTTTTACTTTATCGCCTTTTTTAACCAGCACCTTCCCTTTCAAAGGAAGAATTCTCTCTTTTCGCAAAACTATATTTTCCGTCACCGTTAAACCGGGTGAATATGCTTGAGCCATAATTTTTCTCCTTTATATTAACTTTCGGAAGATTTTATTTTAATATTTCTTCGGGATAAATTTTTAATTCTCTCATCCACTTTTTCAGAAGCGGAACGCGAACGGAAGCTTCGGAAGGAAGTTCAAAAGGTTGTCTGCCGCGAGTATCAAGAATAATTCCGACAACGCCGCCATGCAATTCCGTTACCACTTCTTGATTTCGTCCGTTTCCCAAATCCAATCCTCTTCCCGGTTTCAAGGTTGCTTTGGCAACTTCTCCCACGCCGAGAGGAATTAATCGCATTTCGCCGAATTTGATGTCTTCTTCGAAAACAGAACCGTCCGGCAATTCGATTTTAGCGGAAAGAGCGATTTTATCCGGCTTGATTTTTCCAACCGGAGCAACACAAGTTCCGAGATAGATCAAACAATCTTTTTTGAATACTTCCGTTGCCGCTTTTTCGCTTATTTCGGCAAGAACGCCCAACTGCGGCATCATGAAAATACTATCGACCGCCAGTCGCGTGATTCCTTCGGGAAGAAAAGCGTCAATAAGCATAAGAGCGGATTGATTTCGACGCGGTGCGTGAGAAAGAACTCCGCCGCTGCCGACCAGCAAATCGAGACTCATCATATTGACGATGGAACCGCCGGAAACGGATTGAGAAAACGCTTCGTCGATTCCACGCTGCTGCTGACTTCCCTTCAAGCCGGTGGCAAATTCTTTATGCTGAATAAAAGCGTATTTCAAAGCTTCTTTGGCGATTGCCTGCTCCAAAACCAATTCTTCCAATTTTTGCGGAATCGTGGTCGGTCGAATCATTTTGTTTTTTATCATATTTCTAAGTTCCGATTCGTCTATATCGAAAGGAACCCAGCGAATAATTTCTTTCAAACCGGCGGTTGCCAAAACATTGGAGATGCTGTAACTCATTCCCAAGTTGGCGCTTACGGTTCTATTGAAAATCAAATTCTCCGTGAAAACGGAGAAAACATCCGTGGTTGCCCCGCCGATGTCAACTCCGAGAACTTCGATGTTGTCCATTTTGGCAATTGTTTGCATGATGTTTCCCACGGCGGCGGGAGTCGGCATGATGGGAATATTTTCCATTTTTCCGTTTTTAGGACCGACTGTCCATTTCATCAATTTATTGTAACCCGGAGCTTGTGCCATCACATGTTCCATGAAAAGGTCGTGAATTTTATCGCGCGCCGGACCGAGATTTTCCACATCGAGCGTGGGACGAATGTTTTCGGTGATAATCAAATCGGTTTTATCGCCCAAAGCCTCTTTGACGATATCGCGCGCTTTGGTGTTTCCGGCATAAATAACCGGCAATTTGTAGCTTGAACCGAGACGAGGTTTCGGATTGGCGGCGCTCACGAGTTCCGCCATTTCCGCCACATGTTTGGTTGTTCCGCCGTCCACTCCGCCGGCCATCAAAATCATATCGGGACGAAGCTGACGAATTCTTTCTATTTTTTCATAATTAGGTCTTTTATCGTTGCTGGCTATCAAATCCATCACGATTGCACCTGCTCCGAGCGCGGCTCTTTCGGCGCTTTCGCCCGTCATTTTAGCCACAACTCCGGTAACCATCATTTGCAAGCCGCCGCCGGCGCTACTGGTGGAAACATAAGCATTCACACCTTCGTCGCCTTCCGCATCGGAAATAATGATTTCACCGTCTTTCAAAAATTTGATGTTCGGATTTCCGTATTTGAGACGAGCCAGTTCTTCCAATTCCGTGATAGCATTGATAACACCTTTGGTAACATCGTTCAAGGGCTTTTCCACCGTGGTCGGAGCTTCTCCGCGAACCGTTTGCCTGTATTCTCCGTCAATGTATTCAATGAGAATAGATTTTGTGGTTGTGCTGCCACAATCGGTGGCAATAATCCTTCTCAATCGAGTATCACCCATATTTATCCTCCAGAGGAAATTTTTTTACACAAAATTTTATTTGTGATTATTTATGCAAGTATTTTTTAAGTAAAAAGCTTACGGAAGTTAATTTTAATCTTCCATAATCGGAAAAACAAAATAATGTCATTGCTAAAATAATGATAAAAATAATTTGACATCAGACCATAAATTACAATTTTTTAAATGCAGAGTCGATAATGTGAAAAATTCCACGAATAATTTTTTTGAATGAAGGAATATAGAGAATGACAAAAATTGCGGAGACGATTATGGGGTATATATTTAAGATTAAACAAAGTAAGCAGTAAAGTCGTTAAGAGTAGTTACTGGTGATTTTTTAATTTTAAAAGATTATTAATAATATGAGAAATAATTAAAAAAAGGAGAGATAAATATGGAACAGGCGATAGATAAAGAGACTTTACTTAACCGAGTGAAAACAACAGTTCAAAGTTTAGTGCCCGGCGCAGAGATTATCTTATACGGTTCACGTGCGACGGGAACAGCATCTCCTGATTCCGACTGGGATTTTTTGATATTGTTGCCTTTTCCGGTAGATAGAAAGCTGGAGATACAAATTAAAGATTGTTTATATGATATAGAATTGGAAACCAATACCGTGTTAAGTAGCATCATTCGCAGCAAAAAAGAATGGATGTCGGAGCGTTATGCGGTTCTTCCGTTGCGGCGGCAAATTGAAACTTATGGAATTGCGATATGAGAGAAGAAGAAATTCAAGCGTTGATTGCTTACCGTTTGCAGCGGGCAACGGAAACATTGGAAGAAGCACGCATAATGCAAAATATAGGACATTGGAATACTTGCGCTAATCGTCTTTACTATGCGGCTTTTTATGCGGTTTCCGCATTACTGATTCGAGATAATCACATTGCGTCTAAACATAGTGGAGTTAAAGCGTTATTCAATCGATATTATGTTAAAACGGGAATTGTGACGAAAGAGAACGGACGTCTTTACAGTCGGCTGTTTGATCTTCGTCAAGAAGGGGATTATATTGATTTCGTGTCTTTGGATGCGGAAACGGTTGAGCCTCTTGTGGACGCGACTGTGATGTTTATTAACACTATTCGGTCGCTATTATCCGGTAGTGAAGGAATCTAAAATATGCCTGATATCTCTTTGTTAACTTATATAAAGAATAGCGAAAAAATTACTCATCAAAGACTTAAAGAATTTTGTAGGAAAGAAATGGTTTGCATTCTCAAAATTTGATATGAATGCAATTGAAATATTAGGAAAACTAAAATGAAATTGCGGAGATGATTATGAATTGTACATTTGTGATTAAACAAATCAACAAACACATAAGAAGCCCGGCGGATTT
>NATF01000043.1 GCA_002085205.1 Candidatus Cloacimonas sp. 4484_275
GTTTTGTTCGTTGCCAACTGAAAAAGAAATCACGGTGGAATTTTTAAACGGGTTGGGGAAATTTTGAAGCAGAAGAAGTTCTTTTATTTCATTCTCATCGGAGCTAACAATCGGCATCATATAAATATCCAGAATAACATCTTCATCGTAAACCTCAATATTTTCCGAATAAAAGTCTTCATAACCATCTTTGTTTGCATTCAACGAATATGTTCCATTCGGTAAATCGACATAATAATATCCGGTGGCATCCGTAAAAGTTCCAACCCAATAATCTTGATTATAAACCCAAATCCAAACATTTTCCAACGGTATTTCCGTGCTATCTTCATAAACATAACCGGAAAGAGAACCGTCATAGATAATCGGGGTAAGATAAAAGTTTTGCTGTACTTCCAGATTATTAATTTCGATTTCATCGAGGTGAACCATTGTGTAGCCCTGTTTGTTCACATCAACCCAATAAGTTCCGTTCGGAAGAGGAATGTAATAATATCCGTCTTCATCGGAAGTTGTCCCGTCCCAATATTCTTCGTTGCTTACCCAGATATTTGCATTTTCTATCGGATTTCCCGTGCCTTGTTCATAAATATAACCCCAAAGTGCTCCGTCGAATGTCACAGGTTCCAGATAAAATTCATAATATACGAATTCATCTTGGATTTCAACTCCGAAAGCGGTTTCCTGATAATAATCATCGGCATTGGCAAAAACATCGTAAATTCCGTTTGGAAGAGCAAGGTGATAATATCCGTCTTCCTCAATGCCTGTATTATACCAAGTTTGATAATCCTGAGTTGCGGAAACCCAACCGTCTTCCAGAGGTTCTTCCGATTCCGCATCAAAAAGATAGCCTTCAATTCCGCCGGAAGCAGAATGAATGTGAAAATCGATTCCTGTGCTGCCGGATACAATTCCGTTATAATATTCATCAACATAAGTATCGGGAGGTAAATCCCAAATATTTACGGAATAACCGCCTTCATTATCTCCAAAGGTGGAAACCGGAAGAATGTAACTTCCGTTAAATTCCGAAATCGTTTCCGTATATCCAAGAGAGTTGTTCCCATTTATTCTAATACCGGCAACGGGAGTTTCATCCAAATAAACTGTTCCCTCGATTGTTGCGTCAACAACATACGCAACAAAATTCTGAACGACATTTTCATCTTCTTCCACAAAAACATATTGATTTTCAGGAACGAGATAATCCGGAATCAAATCGTTTTCATTTATTCCCACTCTCCAAAATCCGGCTGAAACTCCGATCGTGTAATTACCGTTTTCATCCGTCGTATCGAAAATTCCCATCATATCTTCTTGGTCTGCTCTAACTTCCACTCCCTCGATGGGATTGCCGTAATTATCCAAAACAGTTCCGCTAATTGTGGAACTCGGAGTTAAATAATGAAAATCATAACCGGTTAAATGGCCGTCAATAAGCACATCGGTATAAGTTGTATCCGGATACATTCCACCCGTAATTCCGAGCGGATCAAATGTCATTACCATATAATAGCCTGCTTCGTTCACAAAACTTTGATAATTCCCTTCACTGTCGGTCATAACCATCCAAGTAATTTCGTTTTCCAAGGAAAACGCTCCGACAACGATATTCGGGAGTTCCGGCGTTATATGACCGGAAACGGAATAATCGCTAACCAGCGCATTAATGTAAAGAAAAGCGACATCATTTCCGCCTTCATCGGTCGCAGAAAAAAGAAGCCCTAAATTTCCCACATTATTCGGTCCGTCATCTTCCGCGTAAAA
This sequence comes from Candidatus Cloacimonas sp. 4484_275, assembly GCA_002085205.1. Taxonomy (GTDB): domain Bacteria; phylum Cloacimonadota; class Cloacimonadia; order Cloacimonadales; family TCS61; genus 4484-275. Next base: position 1,771 of record NATF01000043.1, read on the forward strand.
AGTTTTTTGATACACTCCCGTTTCCGGATTTTCATCTTCAATATCATTATCTATTATTTCGTCATCGTCATCTTGAATCAGAAAATCTTCGTCCTCTTCCAAGGTTCCGTTTCCATTCATATCAACCCAAATTTGAACCGTTGCAGAATTACATTCATCGGAAAAATACACGGTCATAATAAAATCTTCACCTTGGGTAATCGAGGTGTTTTCTTCGCCGTTAATAAAAATAGAAATCTCGTCTCTGGTAATATGGGGAACTTTTATTATGTTTTGAAAATTATGATTTGTTCCCTTTTTGTCATATTGAAAAAATTTAAAAAAATCATAATTTTTAATCTTATTTAATTTTTCCTTTTCTAATGAATTTTTGAACACAACGCCATTTTTAACTTTTTCCTTTTGGAAATTATACTCCGCATTCAATAATGGAATTGTAACTATAATTATTAATAAACTTACAAAAAAAATTCTTTTCATTTTTTCCTCCTTTTTGTCTTTTCACACTTCTGAAATTTTAGCTTATCAATTTTTTAATAACATCAATGCCAACTAATACTTAATTCAAATTTTATGGCAAGAATTATTTTATTTTACACTCTTTGATATTTTTCTGTAATCTTTGTTTACAGTTTTATTTTTAGTTCCTTGGAAATTATAACATAGTTGTTACCAAATCATCGCCAAAAAGGTAAAAAAATGTAGTTTTGGAAAGAAATGTGATAATGGTATTATAATAAACTCGATAATCCGCTTGGAATAATTATTGCTAATCTCTAAAATAATAATAAATACTTGGAGTGGTATAATGAAAAGGATATTCATTTTTTTGTTGCTGTGGATTAGCATGTTTCAATTGTATTCTTTGGAAAAGTTTATAATTCGCTTTGAAAATCCTCAAAACGATTTTGTTAAAAAACTTCTTTCGGAAAATTATGATATTTCTGCTTATAAACCGAAAAAATTTCTGGATGTAATCGTTTCCGATTCTCAAATCAAAAAATTTCGTTCTTCAGGTTACAATTTCAATGTTATTAATTCTGAAACGCAAATCAAACAGAATTTAACGGATACCCGTGACCTTGCCGGTTACAGAGATTATGAGGAACTGTTGAACGATTTACAAAATATTGCTACTACTTATCCCGATATTTGCCATCTTTATGACATCGGCGACAGTTGGGGAAAAATTTATTCGGACAACGGCAATTCCTATTATGATGACTTTCATCATGAAATCTGGGCTTTAAAGGTTTCCGACAATGTTGAAATAGAGGAAGATGAGCCCTCTGTTTATTATCTGGGAGAACATCACGCCCGCGAGCCAATAAGTCTGGAAGTAACCATGGCGATTTTAAATCATATTGTGGAAAATTACGGTTCTGATCCCACTATTACGGAAAATGTCAATAATACTCAAATTTGGTTTGTTCCGTTAGTCAATCCGAACGGACACAGAATTGTGACTTCCGAATACGATATTTGGTGGAGAAAAAATATTCGCGACAACAACGAAAACGGCCAGTTTGATGATGACCCGAATGAAGATGGTCCCGACGGAGTTGACCCGAATCGTAATTACGGTTGGGAATGGGGAAATGTGGGAGCTTCGGATAATTGGAATTCGCAAACATATCATGGACCGGAAGCATGGTCGGAACCGGAAGTTCAGGCTATAAAAAATCTTATCGAATCTCATCATTTTGTTGCCGGAATTACTTATCACAGTTATAGTGAATTGGTCTTGTTTCCTTTTGGTTACAATGAGAATGTTATTGCGCCGGATCATGACGCTCTTCAAGAACTTGCCGTGAATATGGCAAACGCACTTCCGGCTCAAAACGGCGGTTATTATACTCCTCAGGAATCTTGGCAACTTTATCCGTGTATGGGAACTACCGATGATTATTCTTACGGTGAATACGGCATTTTTTCCTACACAATTGAAATCGGTACGGAATTTATTCCTCCCGCTTATCAAGTGGAAGAAATTTGCCAAAATCATTTAAATGCCGCCATGATTCTTTTGGACAGAGTTAATCATTCCACTCTTACCGGTCATATCACGGATGCCGTCACCGGAGAACCCGTATCCGCTGAAATTTTTATTCCCGGCATCGATGATACGGGCGTTTATCGAAAACCATACAAAAGCGACGAACTTTTTGGTCGTTATTACCGCTTATTGGGAAACGGAAACTATTCCGTAACTTTCAGTTTATACGGCTACGAATCTCAAACTGTGAACAATGTTTCAATCAACAATGGCGGACAAACCGTTTTGGATATTCAGTTAAATCCGGTAAGTTCGACTTCCGTGAGCGGTTTGGTTACTGATGAAGAAACGGGAGAGCCTATTGCGAACGCAATGTTGGAAATACTGGATATTCCGGTGGAACCCGTTTTTACTAACGCAAACGGCGAATATATTTTCCCGGAAGTATATTACGGAAATTATCAAATCAGAGTTACGGCGGAAGAATACGCCACTTATATCGGAGACATAATGATATCCGAATCGGAATATCAATTTGATTTTAGTTTAACCCACACCAATTTTGAAAGTTTCGAATCGGGAGAATTCGGTGAAAATTGGCAATTAAGCGGGGATGCGTTATGGTTTATTGACCCGACCAATGCTTACGACGGTAATTTTTCCGCAAGATCGGGAGACATCGGAAGCTGGTCAACAAGCGAACTTTCTTATTCCATGAATGTAGCCTGGAATAGCGAAATATCTTTCTTTGTTAAAACTTCTTCCGAAAACAGCTACGATTTTTTAAAATTTTACATTGATAATGCTATCGTTGGTCAATGGTCGGGTGAAACGGATTGGACTCAAATTTCCCTTACCGTCTCCGCCGGAGCACACGAGTTCAAGTGGAGTTATGAAAAAGACGGTTATGTCGATGGCGGTCAAGATTGCGGTTGGATTGATTATGTTGTTTTTCCGCCGGCTGCGGTTTCTGCCGATGAAGAAACAATTTCAGAAGGTCCGATTCTGTTGGGAAATTACCCGAATCCGTTCCGTAATTTCACCACGATTTCATTTTCAATCAGCAACGAACAAAACAAACAAAATGAACAAAATATAATTTCAATTTATAATATTAAAGGACAAAAAATAAGAACTTTGGAGTGTATCAACCAAGTTGATGCAAAAGCGACGAAGTCGCTTTATTCCATAACCTGGGACGGAAAAGATAATTTTGGGAAATCGGTACATTCCGGAATTTATTTTTTCAAAATTAAAGGAAAAGATGATAAATTTACCAGCGTGAAAAAGATGGTGTTAATGAAGTAATATGAAAAAATCAATAATTGCTTTACTCTTATTTTGGGGAATTGTTGCGTTTGCGAATGCAAAAGAAACCTATTTCAAATTTTCCGTAAATTCGATTTCCGAATTAAAAAAACTTACAAAAATAATTTCCATTGATAATGTTAAAGAAAAGACCGTTTATGCTTATGCCAACGAACGCGAGTTCAAAATATTTTCGGAGCTCGGTTATTCTTATCAAATTCTTCCCAATCCGAGCACATTGACAAAAGCAAAAATGGCAAATTCCCCTCAACAAATGAGAAATTGGGATTTTTACCCCACTTATGAAACTTATGTTTCCATGATGTATCAATTTGAAGAAGATTATCCCGATCTATGCGAAATAGAAAACATCGGCACGACCGTAAACGGCAGAGAATTGCTATTTGCCAAAATATCGGACAATGTTCATTCAAATGAAGACGAACCGGAATTTATGTACACGGCTACTATGCACGGAGATGAACTTGTCGGCTATGTCTTAATGCTTCGTTTGATAGATTATCTTCTTTCCAATTATGAAACGAATTCCCAAGTTGCAAATTTGGTAAATAATTTGGAAATTTGGATAAATCCTCTTGCCAATCCGGACGGAACTTTTGCGGCTGGTAACAACACCGTAAACGGTGCTACAAGATATAACGGAAACAACATCGATTTGAACCGAAATTTCCC
>NATF01000044.1 GCA_002085205.1 Candidatus Cloacimonas sp. 4484_275
AAGCCGAAATCGATTAATCCTCACACGAAGTTCAAAGGTGAGACTTATATATTAACGAAAGACGAAGGTGGTCGACACAAGCCGTTTTTCAGTGGTTATCGACCTCAGTTTTATTTTAGGACGACCGATGTGACAGGGACATTGACACTTCCCGAGGGAGCAGAGATGGTAATGCCGGGAGATAATGTAACGATATCGGCAGAGCTAATCACTCCGATTGCGATGGAGAAAGGGCTTCGTTTTGCAATTCGCGAAGGCGGCAGAAGTTATTGACTAAATTATTGGTTTAGGATTAAATAATGAGAGAAATAATTGTGCTGGCTTGCGAAGTGTGTAAGAGGAGAAATTATACTACAACCAAAAACAGAAGAAAGCATCCTGAAAGGGTGCATAAACAAACACGTTAAAGAGTCGTAGGTTAGTAGCTCAATTGGTAGAGCACCGGTCTCCAAAACCGGGGGTTGCGGGTTCAAGTCCTGCCTGACCTGCCATTCTTTTCTATAATTATTAGGAAAAGAGAGTTAAAATGTTCAGAAAAATTTTCGGTTTTTTGAAAAATGTAAAACAGGAAATGGTTTATATCAGTTGGCCCACGAAAGATGATTTGAAGGAAAGCACAACCGTGGTTATTGTTATGTCTATGATTGTGGCGGCGTTTTTGTTTTTAGTTGATACTGTTTTCCGAATTTTAATTCAAAATTTGCTTCTCAAAGGTTGATAGATAATGAAATGGTATGTTGCTCACACTTACGCGTCTCAGGAATTTAAGATAAAAGAGGCAATTGAGAAGGGAATTCAAGGAACGACACTTTCCGAAAAAATAGGTCGCATCCTGGTTCCTACGCAAAAAACTTTCCATATTAGAGACGGGAAAAAAGTAGAGCGCCAAAAAAAATTATTTAATAGTTACATAATCATTGAGGCGGAACTAACACCGGAAGTTTTTTCTTTTATTATGAGTATTCCGGGGATAACGAATTTTTTGGGAACCGGGAAAAAACCTCAAGCCTTGTCCGAAAGTGAAGTAAACAGATTACTGGGAATATCGGATCGAGATACACAGCAAGCAAGAAGCAACAATTTTATTCCGGGTGATATGGTTCGGATTACAGGCGGTCCTTTTAATGATTTTGAGGGCGTGGTCGATAAAGTTAGCGATGACCAACAAAAATTAACAGTGAAAGTGACAGTGTTTGGCAGAGAAACTTCTGTAGAAGTTCGCGCCGACCAAATAGAAATTTTGTAAGATAGAGGAAAAAATGGCAAAACCAAAAGATGTTACAAATATTATAAAGTTGCAATTACCGGCGGGACAGGCAACTCCGGCTCCTCCTGTGGGTCCGGCGCTAGGACAAGCGGGAATTAATATCGGAGAATTCTGTAAAGCATTCAACGATAAAACAAAAGACAATCCCGGCATGATTTATCCCGTGGTAATTTATGTGAAAAAAAATAAATCTTTTACTTTTGATATAAAAACACCTCCTGCAGCAGTTTTGATAAAAACATGAGGATGATTGAAGGCACCGCAAAAAATATGGGAGTTGTAGTCGAAGATTAATCGATTTCCATAATAGCGGGAGATTATCTTAAAGGAGTTTATATGAGTAGTAAGCGTTACAAACAAGCTCTTGAGATGATCGACAAACAGAAAAAATATCAACTTGACGAAGCTATCGAGCTATTGCAGAAATTTCCTAAAGCAAAGTTCGATGAAACAGTTGAAGTTCATTTTAATCTTGGAGTCGATCCTCGAAAGGCGGAACAGCAAATCAGAAATTCGTTGGTTTTACCGCACGGTACGGGAAAATCGCAACGCGTTCTTGTCTTTGCTGAGGGCGAAAAGGCTGACGAAGCCAGAGAAGCCGGCGCGGATTATGTCGGTGTGGACGAATATATCCAAAAGATTAATTCCGGTTGGCTTGATTTTGATGTGGTAATTGCGACTCCCAATTTGATGAGTAAAATCGGTAGATTGGGACGTATTTTAGGTCCGCGGGGATTGATGCCGAATCCCAAAGTGGGAACCGTTACTATGGATGTTAAAAAAGCCGTTAAAGATGCTAAGGGCGGAAAAATCACCTATCGTGTGGATAAGTTTTCCAATCTGCACATTATTGCCGGAAAAGTAAGTTTTCCTAAAGAAAATCTTAAAGAAAACATTCTGGCGATTGTCGGAGCGGTATTAAAAGATCGTCCGGCAACGGTTAAAGGAACTTATATGAAAAGTGCTGCGCTCGCTTCTTCAATGAGTCCGGGAATCAAACTTGATGTCCAGAATGTTCGACTGGAAGTGAAAAAATAGGAGCGGAAAATGGTACAGGCTTATAAAATCGAAGAAGTAAAAAAATTAAAAGAAAGATTGGAAGGCGCAAAATCCATAGTTCTGATTGATTATAAAGGCATCAATATCGAAGAAGTTGACGAACTTCGTAATCGTATGAGAAATTCCGGGGTTGATTATTTCGTTTCCAAAAACACATTAATTAAAATTGCGTTGAATGAACTTGGCATCAAGGCTTTGGACGAAAGTTTGGTTCAAAAACGATGTTGCCAAAGAGAAAGATTATCCCAATTTTAAGGTCGGTTTGGTGGCAAACGAGCTGTTCGATGCCGCTCAATTGAAACAACTTGCATCTCTTCCTTCGCGAGAAGAATTGATTGCTAAAATATTGCAAGGATTTAATGCTCCGATTACCGGATTTGTGGGAGTGTTGCAAGGAATTATTCGCAAATTTGTTTATGTTGTTGATGCGATAGCAAAACAAAAAGAAGAAAATAATTAAAATATATCCAAAAGATGGAGGAAAAAATGACAGAAAAACAACAACAAGTGATTGATATCATTAAGGAAATGAGTGTAATAGAGCTTTCCGAATTGGTAAAAGAACTTGAAGAATTATTTGGTGTAACCGCAGCCGCTCCTGTTGCCGCTGTTGCTGCCGGTCCCGCTCCTGCTGAAGCTGCCGAAGAAAAAACGGAATTTGATGTGATTTTAACAAGTCCGGGAGATAAAAAGATTCAGGCAATAAAAGTTGTTCGTGCTATCACAAAATTAGGATTGAAAGAAGCAAAAGAACTTGTCGATACTTGTCCTAAACCCGTAGTTGAAGGTGTTTCCAAAGAAGAAGCCGAATCAATTAAAAAACAGATAGAAGAATCAGGTGCAACTGCTGAGATCAAATAATTAGGTTATTATACCAAGCGGAAGTGAGATTGTCTTACTTCCGCTAACTTCATTTTATTATGACCATTTATGCAATCGGAAAAAAATGTTTTAAAAATTAATAAGGAGTATGAACTTTTGAAAATAAAAAGTTATTCTCGCATAAGAAAAAAAGCCGATAAAGCCGGAATTCCTTTCGTGAAAGTTCCTAATTTGCTGGCGATGCAAGTGGATTCTTACAACGACTTTCTGCAAAAAGACGTGCATCCCAATAAGAGAGAAAATAAAGGATTACATGCAATTCTGTCTTCTGTTTTTCCCATCATCGATCACAAAGAACTTTATCGTCTGGAATATATTGATTATACGGTTTTTAAGGAAAAATATTCCACCGAAGAATGTATTGAAAGAAATCTTTCTTATCAAGTTCCGATAAAAGCCAGAATGAGACTTACCGTTTATGATGAGGAAATCCTGAAAGAAACCGGTGAAAAAAGAGTGAAAACATCGATTGAACAAGATGTTTTTCTGGGAGAAATACCTCTCATCACCAAGCAGGGAACTTTTATCATTAACGGAGCGGAACGAGTGATTATCAGTCAATTACATCGTTCTCCGGGAGTCTATTTTCTGGATTCCGTGCATCCCAGCGGCAAGGTTCTTTACTCGGCAAAATTGATTCCCTATAACGGTTCTTGGCTTGAGTTCAATATGGACATCAATGATACGATGTTCGTCTTGATTGATAAAAGACGAAAATTGCCGGTAACGGTTTTATTGCGTTCAGTGGGACTTTCCACCAATCAAGAATTACGCGAATATTTTTATGGGAAAGAAGAAATAGAGGTTTCCGAGGCTTTGGAAAGACATCTGTTTGAAGATGTTTTTGATACCGAAACGGGTGAAGTGATTTTTGAAGCGGCTACGCTAATAGACGAAGAGGTTCAGGAAAAACTTACGGATGCCGGCATAAAGAAGGTTTCGGTTATTGCTACCGAATCGGAAATTACCCGTAAAATTTTGGAAAACACCATTGCCAAAGATCAAACGACCAATCAAGAAGAAGCGGTTAAAAAAATATACACTCTTATTCGTCCCGGCGAAGAACCTTCTTATGAAGCGGCAATGGATTTGTTCAATCGGATGTTTTTCAATGAACGCCGGTATAATTTGGGAGAAGTCGGAAGATATAAGCTTAATACTCGTTTAGGATTAGATGTTGATCTTTCTACCAACATTCTTACCAAGGAAGATTTGCTTGCCATTGTTTCAAAATTGATTGCCGTTTATAAAGACGAAGACAAGGTCGATGATATTGATCATTTGGCAAACAGACGAATCAGAACGATCGGTGAATTGCTGAGCGAACAGTATAATATCGGTTTAACCAGAGTTGCCAGAACCGCCGTGGAAAGAATGTCAATTGCCAATCCCGATGAAATTACGATTCATGATTTGATCAACAGTAACGCTCTCATTGCGGTAGTGCAATCATTCTTCCTCACGGGACAGCTCTCTCAATTTATGGAGCAAACAAATCCGCTTACGGCAATTACTCATAAAAGAAGATTATCTGCTTTGGGTCCGGGCGGATTAACCAGGGAAAGAGCCGGTTTTGAAGTGCGTGATGTTCATTATTCGCATTACGGTAGAATTTGTCCCATCGAAACACCGGAAGGTCCTAATATCGGTTTGATTTCTTCGCCTGCAATGTTTGCCCGCATTAATAAATTCGGATTTTTGGAAACTCCCTATATCAAAATAGTAAACGGCGTGATTACCAAAGAAGTGGAACATTTATCTCCTGACCAAGAGGAAAATTATGTTATTGCTCAGGCAAATGTTAATTATAATAAAAATTTGAAAATAACCGATAAACTTGTATTTGCACGCCACAAGGGAGAATTCTTGCAGGTTAAACCGGAAGAAGTTCAATATATGGATGTTTCTCCGCAACAAATTGTTTCGGTTTCGGCTTCTTTGATTCCGTTTTTGGAACATGATGATGCTAACCGAGCCTTGATGGGTTCTAACATGCAGAGACAAGCCGTTCCTTTGATAAGTCCCGAAGTTCCGTTGGTGGGAACGGGAATGGAGAAAACAGTTGCGTTAAACAGCGGAGTTGTGGCTACGGCGCCTTTCGACGGGATTGTTTCAAAAGTAACCAGCACTTACATTGATGTTGAACGGGAAAATCCCGACGACAGTGTTTTGGATATCGGATTTGCCAACCGGATTTATTTGAAAAAATTTGCTCGATCCAATCAGGATACTTCCGTTAATCAAAGACCGGTCGTAAAAAAAGGCGATCGTGTGAAAAAAGGACAGTTGATTTCGGACGGTCCTGCAATTGTAAATAACAGATTGGCACTCGGAAGGAATATGTTGGTGGCATTCATGCCGTGGTACGGTTACAATTATGAAGATGCCATTATTCTCAGCGAAAGAGTTGCTCGGGAAGATATGCTTACTTCCATTTATATCGAAGAACATGAAGTTCTTGTCCGTAATATGAAAAACGGGAAAGAGGAATTGGCATACGATATTCCGAATGTTCCCACAAAATCTCTGCGAAATCTCGATAAGACCGGTATTATCAGAGTTGGCTCGGTCGTTAAAGCCGGTGATATAATCGTGGGGAAAATTACTCCGAAAAATGTCGATATTGATCCTTCTCCGGAAGAGAATTTGATGAGAGCATTATTCGGCGACAGAGCCGGTGATTTCACAAACAGTTCTCTGAAAGCAAAACCGGGAATGGAAGGTGTTGTCATTGATGTGAAAGTTTTTTCCAGATTGGAAAACATAGATGAATTCGAAGAAGAGGAAAGAAAAAAAGAAACACTTGCTCGTCTGAAACAGGAAAAGAACGATAGAAACAGCAAAATATACGAATTTTTGAAAAACCAATTGTCGAAATATTTGCTTGGTGAAATTGCCAAAAACATTGTTGACCAAAAAACCAATATGTTTTTCATTCCTTCCGGCAAGAAAATCACCAAAGCCGATTTGAAAAAAATCAATTTCAAAAGATTAAATCTGGATTATGATCTCGTAGAAGATTTGGATAAAAATCAGCAGATTTACAACGATATAATTCTTAAAGTAAATAACGCTTTTGAAGAGAGCAACAATATTTACAAAAAAGCTCAAGAACGTCTCAAACACGGAGACGAACTTCCATACGGCGTTCGCAAAATGGTCAAAGTTTACATTGCCAAAAAGAGAAAAATTCAAGTTGGCGATAAAATGGCGGGAAGACACGGAAATAAAGGCGTGATTTCCCGAATCAGTCCGATTGAAGATATGCCGTTTATGGAAGACGGAACTCCCGTGGACATTATTCTGAATCCGCTTGGCGTTCCTTCCCGAATGAATATTGGTCAGATAATGGAAACTCATTTGGGAATGGCGGCTAAGATTTTGGGATTTCATGCGGAAACGCCTGTTTTTGACGGTGCAACTCTCGACGATATCGTAAATGAGTTAAAAGCCGCCGGTTTGCCGGAAGACGGAAAACAAGTTCTGTACGACGGAAAAACCGGAGAAAGGTTTGAAGAAAGAGTTACCGTCGGAATTATGTATATGCTCAAATTGAATCATCTTGTTGCCGACAAAATGCACGCTCGTTCCACCGGACCGTATTCACTTATTACTCAGCAACCTTTGGGCGGAAAAGCTCAACACGGCGGTCAAAGATTGGGAGAAATGGAAGTTTGGGCTTTGGAGGCTTACGGAGCTTCCCGACTGTTGGAAGAAATGCTTACGATCAAATCCGACGATGTTGACGGACGAACAAATGCTTTTAAAGCTATTACCAACGGACAGAACCCGCCCAAACCGGGAACTCCCGAATCTTTCAATGTTTTGGTCAGCGAGTTAAAATCGCTTTGTTTTGATATCGAGTTTATTTCTGAAAAGGAATCATAAAAGGAAACGATAGATTTTCCTAAAAACGGAGGATTTCTAAGTGATTAGAGAAATAAAGAAAACTCTCAAGATTGAAAATTATGATAAAGTGAGAATAAAAATAGCTTCTCCCGAAGCTATCCGACAATGGTCGCACGGAGAAGTCATTAAACCTGATACTTTGAATTACAGAACTTTGAAACCGGAAAAAGGCGGTTTGTTCTGCGAGAGAATTTTCGGTCCCGAAAAAGATTACGAATGTAGTTGCGGAAAATATAAGAAGAAAAGATTTGAAGGTCAGGTTTGTGATCGTTGCGGTGTGGAAATTATTTCTTCACGCGCTCGTCGTTCCCGAATGGGACACATAGAACTTGCCGTTCCCATCGCGCACATTTGGTTCGTGAAAAGTCTTCCCAGCGTTATCGGAACTCTTCTCGACATGACGGTGAAAAAACTGGAAAGGATTCTTTATTACGAATCGTACATTGTTCTTGATCCCGGTGACAGCGATTACGAAAAAGGCGATTTAATCGATGTGGACGAATATTATGAAATTCGGGAAAGAGTCGGTGAAGGTTTTGAAGCGGAAATGGGTGCGGAAGCAATCCGAATTATGCTTTCAAGATTGAACTTGGAAGACGAGTCGATGAATCTGCGCACCATTATCAAAATGGAAACTTCCGCTCAGAAAAAACAAAAAGCCATCAAAAAATTGAAAATAGTCGATGCTTTCAGAAAATCCGACAACAAACCGGAATGGATGATTTTGGAAGTTCTTCCGGTGCTTCCGCCCACTTTGCGTCCGTTGGTTCAATTGGAAGGCGGAAGATTTGCCACTGCCGATTTTAACGAGTTGTACAGACGAGTTATCACTCGTAATAATCGTTTGCGCGGTCTTATTGATATTAATGCACCCGAAGTTATTTTGAGAAACGAAAAAAGAATGTTGCAAGAAGCCGTTGATGCGCTCATTGATAACACCAGAAAATCACGTCCGGTGAAAGGCAGAGGCAACAGACCGCTGAAATCGTTGGCTGATCAATTGAAAGGTAAAACGGGTAGTAAATCCGAAATTGAAACTGCATGAATGCGGATTGCCGAAAGAAATGGCTCTGGAACTTTTCAAGCCTTTTATCATTGAAAAACTGGAAAAAATGGGAGAAGCGGAAAAGGCAAAAACCGCCAAACGAATAATAGAAAAGCAGAAACCGAAAATTTGGGAAATTTTGGAAGAAATTATTCAAAATTATCCGGTGATGTTGAACAGAGCGCCGACTCTTCATAAACACGGTATTCAAGCTTTTCTGCCAATTTTGACGGAAAGCAAAGCCATTGAAATTCATCCGCTTGTCGGAAAATTGGCAATGGCAACCAACCAAGATATTGTTCTGGGGAATTATTATTTAACTGTTTTGAAGGAAAAAGATCCTCCGGCTGAGGATAAAATCAGATACTTCAGTTCGCCGGAAGAAGTGATAATCGCTTACGAACAGGATGATTTCACCCACAGATGCAAAAAATCCGATTTGGATAAAAACGGTTTGAATATTCATTCTTGGATAAAAGTGTTGATAGGTGATAAACTTATCACTACCACGGTCGGAAGAGTGATTTTCAATCAGATTTTACCGCCGGAAATTCCTTTCAAAAACGAAACTTTTACCAAAGGAAAATTGAATGATTTGGCGATGGAATGTTT
>NATF01000045.1 GCA_002085205.1 Candidatus Cloacimonas sp. 4484_275
ACTTCTTCCAGCTCGGGAATATCCGCGGATCTCGGATATGTTTTTCTAACTCCGATAAGGAATTTGAAATTGTCTGCCGCTCTCAAATATTGGGGAATTACTTCCAAAATGAACGAAGAATCAATTCAACTTCCCTTAACTTTTGAATTGGGAACAACCAAAGATTTTACCTTTTCTTCCGTCTTGCTTTCTTTATCTGGCAAAGCCGTTAAAACTGAAGACAACAATGAATTAAATGCCGCTCTCGGGCTTAACTGCTCGGTTAAAGAAAAAGTTAATTTTCGGATGGGATACAAAATAAATTACGATGCCGAAGATTTTTCCGCCGGTATTGGTTTTAATTTGGGAAAATTTATTATTGATTATGCTTTTATTCCGTTTGATAGCGAGCTTGATGATGTTCACATGTTCGGAATCAGCTATAAATTTTAGAGGAAAAGAACAATGAAAACGCTCAAAATTTTGCTGTTTTTTATCATAATTTTTCCGGTGATGATTAACGCTTTGGATAAGGTTCCCCGCGAAATAATTGTGAAAACTTCACAACCGCTCAGAACTACCGGAAATTATTTCGGACTGCAGGCATTTGACGATTTTCTTGCGGAAAAACAAGTAAAAAATGTTAAACGGATTTTACCTAAATCCGATAACAGATATTTCGTTGTTTCGTTTAAAGAAGAGCTCGATTGGAATGAAATCAAAGGTATGGAGTTTGACGGAATAGAATATATCCAACCCAATTATTTGAATGAAATGTTCATTGTTCCGAATGATCCGGAATTTCAAAATCAGCAGCTCGGAATGGTAAATATTCCCGAAGCTTGGAATTTTACCACCGGCGATATGAATATAATCATCGGTCTCGTGGATTCCGGCGCTCTGCTAAATCATCCCGATTTGGTCGATAATATTATGGTTAATCAGTTTGAAGTGCCGGATTATCTGTTTTCACAGGTTGATAACGACGCGAACGGTCGTGTTTCTCTGAATGAATTAATCGCTTATCTTGCTGCAAGTAATTCGGATTATAATGAAGATGACGAAATCAATTATCTTGATGTAATTCATGAAAATTCACCTTTTACCGATAATATCGATCAGGATGAAAACGGTTATATAGACGATATTGTGGGATGGGATTTCGTTGATGCTCCGGATTTGGAAGATATTGCTCTCGGCGATTTTAGAGATCCGGAAAACGATCCTACCGATGAAAATAATCACGGGACTCATGTTGCCGGAGTAATGGCGGCAAAGGGAAATAATAACGAAGGAATCAGCGGCGTTTGCTGGACGGCTAATCTTTTGATTATGCGAGCCGGTTTTAGAACGGAAGGTTCTTCCGGCGGTTATTTGCAAGATGACGACGCGGCTGCGGCGATTATTTATGCGGCGGATATGGGAGCTGATGTAATTAATCTTAGTTGGGGAGATGTGAATTTTTCCCAAATTATTGCCGATGCTTGTAATTATGCTTATGAAAAGGGTTCAATAATTGTTGTTGCCGCCGGTAACACGGGCTCCAACGGAGTTATGTATCCGGCCAGACTTTCCAATACTATTTCGGTGGGCTCAATTTCTGGAAATATTCCGTTATGTACACCACCAAAGATGCTCCTCATCCGGATTTGGATTGGTATAATGTCAGTAATCACGAAAATTTACCGGTTTGGTATGAAGAACCGGTTGAACACGGCGTGCTTGCCACTTTTAATGTTTCTCCGTATTTTCCGGACGATAAGTATCTTATTAGGATTGAAATGGTTACAAACAGCGGTGTTCATTATGATTACAGAACTACCGTTTTTATTGATCAATCACCGCCGGTTTTCATAGATTCTTTGGCTGCACCGATGAAAAGATATGATGCCGAAACGCCGGTTTATTATATTCAAGCTGTTTATGACGAACCTGTAAACTTGCGCATTGATTGCCATATCGCAGGTCAAGTTTATCCGGTTTACGGTGCGTTTTTGGATTCTATTCAAGTGGTCAAACTTCCGGAAAATTTGCCGAACGGAGAGTGTAGTTTTGAATTAACCGCCGTAACCGGAATTTTTGAAGTTGTCGGTTCTCCGACCGTAGGATATTCTTTGGAAGAAAAACACATATTCGGACAGTCGTTCTATCCGCACGATCTCGGTTATGCAAATCCGGATTTTCATTTGGATGTAATGGGAACTATCGGGGATTCTCTTGCACTTTTTGAAGCTGATACTCTTTCTTTGTATCCTACCGATGATTTTATTTGGACGATTAAGAGTGTTTACGGAAGCGCTTTGATAGATTATGACGAATTTGGTCCGGCTAACGACGGAATTCAGGAATTAGCGGCTATTCACAATATGAATGTGTTGCGAAATGATACGCTGTTCACGGCGAAAGTAATTAGTCTGAACAGAAGAACGGAAAATTCATTCAATAATAACGGTGTTCCCGAATATGTTCTTTTGAATCCGACTACTTCCAAAGTAAAGAATGATTTTGTAAACCAAATAGTATTGGATAACTTGGACGGAGATTCTTTTCCCGATCTTCTTGCGGCTGATTATGACGGCGATATAATGATTTTTGAAATTAATCCGGAAATGTCTTTTATTACCGATTTAACCACAATGGAGCACCAGCATTTTGAAACTTTTGACCCTGTTTGGCTTGATAATTTGCCCGTAACCAATGCTTTCTATTTGGCCGCCGGAAATTTTACCGGTCACACCGACAATATAAAGGATTTTTGCATCGGAGGATTTATTCAGAATTTGGCTAATCCGGCGAAATCTTTTTCCTACTTCCGTTTTTATCAAAACAACGGTTATGATAATCGGTATGAAATAATAGGAGATTTGAGCTTTGACGATGTGGAAAAGAATAATTCCATCGCAGTTGCCGATTTAAACGGCGATGGCGACGATGAGATAGTTCTTTCGCTTCCTCCCAATTTGTATGTTGTGGATTATGTGGACGGACAGTTTATTCCGATTTGGCGAGGAGAATCGGCGGCTTCTTTTTCCAATGTGATTACAGCCGTTTCCCAAAGCGAGACGGAGAATTCCTATATTCTTGTTGATGTGAATGACGGCGGAACTTTAAAAAGCGGAGTGGTTTATTATCGAAATGCGGAAGATTTAACCGGACCTCCGACGCCGGGGCAATTCAAGGTAATGCCGATAGACCAATCGATTGTCTCTTTGAGTTGGGAAAATCTTTCGGGAATTGATTATTACAATATTTACCGAAAATACAATAACACTATTCAATTGATTGATTCCACGGAAGAGAACAGCTATTTGGATGTAAATCTTCCCGAGAGTGTAACGCCCGGCGATACGATTTATTATCAAATCACATCATACAGCGAAAATTTTATTCCTCACGAAAGTTTACCTTCATTGTGGAAACAAGCCGTTCCGAATTATATTCCGCAACTTCTTGAGATTGAAATGAACTCCGATTATGAATTGAAATTGCAATTTGATATTGAACTTGCCAACGATGCGATAAATACAACGCATTATCAACTTTTTGTAGTTGATTCCCTTTCCGACGAAACCAGAATGGATTCAATCGGATTACCGACTTCCGGAATTTTTACCGAAATGAAAACCGGCATACTTCTCAGATTCAGAAAACCGATTCCGCCGCAACCGGAAGAGGAAGCAATTCGTCATTGTTATCTGAATATTAACGGAGTTACCGGCGCGACCGGCGTTCCTTTGGCGAACGGGAATTACGAATTTCAATATAAATTGGATACGAATTCTCCCTATATTGTCGATTACGAGATAATAGACCGTCAAACCGTAAAAATAATTTTTTCGGAGCCGTTGGACATCGTAACAGCGGAAGATATTTCTAATTTTAGATTGGAAACTCCTTTGATAGATGCCGACAATAAAATTCTGGAAACGATTTATCAATCCGAACCGCCTCTTTCGTCGGTGGTTTTGGAGATGAAAGAGGATTTGAAGTATTCTAATCAACCGTATTTTTTGCGGGTTTTCAATGTAACCGATACTTATGGAAACGAAATTTCCAACAGCGGAAATAAATGTCAGTTTTATCTTTCAAACATAAAAAATCTTGATCATATGATAGTTTATCCAAATCCCGTAGATGTATCAAAAGAAACATTTGATCAGGTTAATTTCATCAACCTTCCGTTGGAAAAAACCGGCGAACTTAAAATCTTTAATTTAAACGGAGATCTTGTTTACGAAGAAAAATTGGGACCTTATCACAATGCTTCCCAATCTGCCGTTTGGCGTTTGGAAAATAAAGCGGGCAAACAAGTTTCTTCCGGAATGTATTTTTATGTGATTAAAATGGGAAAAGATATTAAAAGAGGAAAAGTTGCCGTGATAAATTAAACTGAAAATTCCAGGTGTTGCGGAGTGAATTTGCAAGAAAAAACAGACGAGGAAACATCCCGTTGAAAGGAGAGAACAATGATTTCTTTGGATTGGAAAGAAAGATTAAAAAAAGACACTATTGATTTCTATGAGAGAAAACTTCCTCAAAAAGATTACGATATTGATATTATTTATAATGCTTATCCCGAACGAATTGATAATAAAATTCCTCAAGCCGTTATCACTTTTGTGGGGAAAAATTTAGCGGCTAAATTGGCAAAAGAGGCAGATAAATATTACGAATTTTATGATTATCTTCTCAATAAAAAGGAAGAAAACGGAACCATAATTTTCGCTTATATTATGTCCCGCGCGATAAGAAAAAAACCGGAAGTATATTTGAAATATTTGGAAAAAATTCTCACAGCCGTTAAAGACCAAAAGAGTTGTAATTTGATTATGGATAAAGCAATTTTTCCGATAGTGAAAAAAAAGCCGAAAGAGTATTTGGACACGATTATAAAATGGATTGACCTGGAAAACAAATATCTGATTAACAGCATCAACAAATTGCTTATAAAGTTAATTCATACGGAACCGGAATTGGCAAAATATATCTTTGGAAAGCTGGAAACTTCCTGGCTTTATGCCACACCCGATATTATCAAATTGAATTCTTCGATTCTGAAAGAAATCTACAAAACCAATCCCGATTTTTATTTTTCCGTCTATGAAAACTACAAGATGACGCGAAATCCTGTTTTTGCCGAAATTTTGGGCGGAGCAATCTGCTGTTATCACGAAACGATTGATAAAATTGTGAAGAATTGGTCGAAAAGCGGAAACATAAAATTGAAAAAGATTGGTATTCATTGCCAAAAATTATTGCGAAGAAAGGAATCAAAATAATGCCCGAATACATTACCAAAGAAGGAATGCAAAGAATTCGGAAAAGAATGCAGGAATTAATTGAAGAAAGACCGCATATCATGAAACAAGTGGTCACGGCTCGTGAAATGGGAGATTTGAGCGAAAATGCCGAATATCACGCCGCCCGAGAGAAGCAAAGAAATTTGGAAAACGAATATAATTATCTGAAAAGCAGAGTTGCCAAATTGCAAGTTATTGATACTGACAAAATTTCCAAAGATGCGGTTCGTTTCGGCGCATTTGTTACCATCAAAGAAATTGCCACCGGGAATATTTTGAAAAAAAGAATTGTTGGCGTCGATGAAATCTTCGAAACAAATGACGGTTACGAAAGAATTTCGTTAGCGTCTCCCATCGGAAAAGCTATGATTGGAAAGAAAGTCGGCGATCATTTTGTGGTAAAAGCTCCGATCGGAGATCGAGAATTTGAAATTTTGGAAATAAAATAAGAGGTGTTAAAAATGAAAAAAACAAACAAAGCGGAAGATTTAAGAAAAAAACTTACTTATAAACGCAAAAATTTTTGGGAAGCCGCTTCCGAACAAGAAGTGAAAAAAGCGTTTGATTTTGCCGAAGACTACAAAGCATTTTTGAATTTATGCAAAACCGACCGCGAAACGATTTCTTATTTTGAGGAACTACTCGCGAAAAAAGGGTTCGCTAATTTGGATGATAATCCGCAAGGGAAAAAAATCTTCCGAATTTCCCGCAAAAAAAATGCCGCCATTGCCGTTATCGGAAAAAGACCCGTGAAAGAAGGCGTGAATTTGGTCGTTTCTCATATTGATTCACCCAGAGTGGATTTGAAGCAAAATCCGTTGCATGAAGACGGAACCACCCAACTCGGAATTTTGAAAACCCATTATTACGGCGGAATAAAAAAATATCAATGGATGTCCACTCCTTTGGCTATTCATGGAGTTTTTGTTAAGCAAAACGGCGAAACGATTTCCGTTTCAATCGGCGAAGAGGAAGACGAACCTGTTTTCGTAATGCCGGATTTACTTCCGCATTTAGCTCGTAAAGAGCAATATACTAAAAAAATCGGAGAAGCGGTTGCCGCTCATCATATGAATATTGTTTTTAATTCCGTTCCTTTTTTGGAAAAGGAAAACAAAGAAATCAAAGAAGCCGTTAAATTGAATGCGCTTATTTTGTTGAACGAAAAATACGGAATTATCGAGGAAGATTTTCTCAGCGCCGAGTTGGAAGTTGTGCCCGCCGGAAAAGCTCGTGACGCCGGAATTGATAAAAGTATGGTTCTCGGATACGGACAAGATGACAGAATTTGCGCTTATACTTCCGCCAACGCTATTTTTGATATTTCCGCAAATGATAAAACCGCAATAGTTTATTTGGCGGATAAAGAAGAAATCGGGAGCGAAGGAAACACCGGCGCCAAATCTATTTTTATTTTGGATTTTATTGCCGATTTGTTGAAATATAACGGTGAAGCGTATGACAGCGCTACTTTGCGAAAAACTTTGATTAACAGCCAAATTCTTTCTGCCGATGTAAATGCCGCCATCAATCCGAATTTCCCGAGTGTTCACGAAAATGAAAATGCAGTTCATCTCGGTTTTGGTGTTAGTGTAACCAAATTTACGGGCGCCGGAGGAAAAAGCGGTTCCAACGATGCCAACGCGGAATTCAACGCCAAAATTATCGGAATATTCAATGCGGAAGGAGTAAATTGGCAAATCGGAGCTTTGGGAAAAGTCGACGAAGGCGGTGGCGGAACGATTGCCAAATATATGGCCGAATACGGAGCGGAAGTCATCGATTGCGGTCCGGGACTTTTGGGGATGCATTCGCTTTACGAATTATCCAGCAAGGCGGACTTGTATTCTTCTTACAAAGCATATAAAGCCTTTTTTGAAAAAGCGTAAACGGAAGCGATATGAAAAAAATAATATTTCTTTTCGTGGTGAGTTTTATAATTTTTTCATGCAGCGAAAACAAACTCTCTTCCAATTTACCGCTTGAGCGAAAAATGGAAATCGGGAATGAATATTTTCAAAAAGGAAAATATAACAAAGCAATTCCGTATTATTCCGACATTGTTTTTGAAAGAAATTCCTCTTTCACCGCCGAAGCTCAAGCAAAATTGGCGGATTGTTATTTCCATCTTCATAAATACACGGACGCCAGATTTGAATATCAGGAGCTCATTAGACTTTTTCC
>NATF01000046.1 GCA_002085205.1 Candidatus Cloacimonas sp. 4484_275
TTTTTGCTGATCCAAGTGCAAAACCGGTGAGTATTGGAATGCAACCAAGTAGTGCACAAGCCGGTGCAACAATCGATGTAAGAGTTGATTATAATACTAGTGATATTTCTTCGCTTGACGGACCTGCTTATTCCACGAATAATTTGGACAAAGTTTTGATTTATTTTTACAGCGCAAACCCACCCAATGGTGATAGCTATTTGGGTTATCAAGGTGTAAGTATTAACAATTGGTGGTATTCCGGAGTTGGATCGAACAAATATTGTACCTTTGATTTTACCTTACCGGAATATAGTGGAGCTGCATCATTTCAGTTAATGTTATGCTTATATTGGGAAGATGAATTTGGAGATCCTGCACTAGGTTCCAAAAGAACAAGTTACATTCCACAAAGTAGATATACTAAAGCAGAGTCTAATCCACCAGGCGGTTGGTACGAATATGTTGAATATCAAAGTCCAACGCCGATCGAATTATCTTCGTTTACCGCTTCCTTTGAAGGACATCCGAAATTATATTGGACTACTCAGACGGAAAGCAATAATCAAGGTTGGAACATTTACAGGGCAGAAAGCGATGAAGGGGTATTAAATCAAGATTGGCAAGCGATAAACTCAGAATTAATTCAAGGTCAGGGAACATCTTCTCAACCGACAGATTACGATTATACGGATTTGAATGATGTTGAAATAGGCTCTACTTATTATTATGTGCTTGAATGTGTTGATTTGTCCGGAGTAGCACAACTTTATGGACCTATTCAGCTTACGATTCCGGAATTAAATAATGATCCTATTCCGCCGAATACTAAGATTAATGTTTTACGAAACACTCCCAATCCGTTTTATCAGTCGGAAAATACCATTATTTATTATCAAATGAAAGAAATAACTCAGTCTTGTACGGGAGATCTTTCTATCTACAACATGAAAGGAGAGAAAATAAAAACGATCTTTAGCGGAGAAATCGGAAGCGGTTTGCAATCTCAAATTTGGGATGGAAAAGATAATTCTGGAAATAAAGTAACGACGGGTATCTATTTTTATAAACTTAATACCAACATAGGAAGCTATACCCGAAAAATGATTTTGCTCAGATAAAATGGTAATATAAGCTGAAATGAAAAAGCCCCAAAAAAATTTGGGGCTTTTTTTATTGACAAATTTTTATCTTAAAAAATATAAGAAACGAATATTTTATAGGAGGGAATAATGAAAAAAGCAGTTATCTTTGTTAGTTTGTCTTTATTTGTTCATATACTTTTTAGTGGTGTTGTAGCTTATACAAGTTTTGAAGAACCGACTGCTGTCGGTGGTCAATACACTGATACGGGTGATGCTTCCGTTGATCATGCGTTAGCAGATAATGCAGATGAACCGTGGGTTAATTGGACCGGGACCAACGAGCTAGGTTTTTCTTCGTATTATTACAACACGAGAAATGATGTTGGATTAACAGACGGAGATTATGTTGGCGTTACCAACTATACGGGAACCGTTGGCAGCTTTCCTGACGGAAGCAATGGATTTCAGCAATCGGATTGTGACGGAGCTATGGAAACTACAATTGAAACATTTAGCTATTGCAGTTCTCTAGATTCATTAACAGTTGATTATTATGTGAAAGAAACGGGCTGGGAATCCGATGATGAAATCAGAATTTGGGTTGTAGTTGATGGCGGAACTGAAATCGATATTTTAAATACAAGTGGTTCTGATATTGATGATTTAGGTATTGAAGGTTCTTGGATTACAGGGAAGGTAGATTTAAGTGGTTACACGGAAGTCACTCTTAAATTGTATTTGGATTCTAATTCCAGTAACGAAGCTTTATACTTTGATAATATCAAAATTTATAGTGAACAACCCTGTCCTGTTACGTTGAGTGAATTCACTGCTGAATATACTGGTGGAAATCTCTCTATTTATTGGATAACGCAGACTGAAACCGAAATTGCAGGGTGGAACATCTATCGTGGAGAAAGTGAAGATGCATTGCAAAATATAACAATCAAAATTAACAATGAGTTAATAGAAGGACACGGAACAACAACCGAAGTCCATGAATATCAATTTGTTGACGAATATGCGGTTCAACCCGGCTTAACTTATTGGTATTGGTTGGAAAGCGTTGATAATTCCGGGAATACGGAAATATACGGTTCAATTCCCTTAACTATTCCCGATGGAAACGGAGAAAATCCCATTCCGCCTAATACAAATGAAACTGTTTTCTTGAATCAAAACTTCCCGAATCCGGTGTTTGAAAATACGGAAATTGAATTTAGCGTTGCCAAAGAAGGAATGGTCGATCTTTCCGTTTATAATATGAAAGGTCAAAAGATAGTTACTTTATATCATGGTAACATCGGCGAAAATGAAATCAATAAGGTAAAAAATGTTTATTGGAATGGTCTCGACGGAAATGGAAACAGAGTAAGTTCTGGTATCTATCTTTATACTTTAAAAACAAAAGATAAGAGTGTTTCTCGAAAACTGATAATTTCTCAATAAAAGAGAGCTATTTTATATTGCCCTTTTCACTTTGGTGAAAAGGGCTTTTTTTATTGTTTTCAAACGAATAAAGCAAATAAACAACGATTTTTTCCCCACGATTTTTTTATTTATTATAGCACAAAAAATAAAATTGCAGAAAAAACTTGTCATAAGAATCATCTTTTTTTTGTTTAACTTCCAAAATATAATTGCAAATGGAGGGTGGATGTCAAAAGTAAAAATTGCAATTTTAACCGCCGGAGGAATAGCTCCCTGCCTTTCTGCATCCATTGGCAGATTAATTCAAAAATACAATGAAATAGTGCCTGAAGCGGAAATTATCGGTTATTTGAATGGCTATAAAGGTCTTTTATTGGGAAATTCAATAACTTTTTCCGAAAAAGTTCGTCAAAATTATTACTTACTTTACAAATTTGGCGGAAGCGTAATTGGAAACAGCAGAGTAAAACTTACTAATGTGAAAGATTGTGTTCAAAAAGGTTATGTTCGGGAAGGTGAAAATCCTCTCCATGTCGCTGCCAATCAATTGATAAAAGATAAAATCACGATTCTTCATACGATTGGAGGAGACGATACGAATACCACTGCCGCAGATTTGACTCAATATTTGAAAGAAATAAATTATGATTTAACAGTCGTAGGACTGCCGAAAACGGTTGATAACGATGTTTTTCCGATAAGCCAAACATTGGGAGCATGGACGGCGGCTGAACAAGGAGCTTTGTTTTTTGAAAACATTGCCAATGAAAATACGACAAGTTCAAGACAATTGATAATTCATGAAGTTATGGGAAGAAATTGCGGTTGGCTAACGGCGGCTACGGCGCTTGAATATCGAAATAAATTGAACAACAAAGAATTTTTGCCTGAAATTTTATTGGAAAAAAAACGATGGGACATAGATGCTGTTTTTATACCGGAAATGAGAATTGACATTGAAAAAGAAAGCAAGAGACTTCTGAAAGTTATGGACGAAAAAGATGGTGTTAATATTTTTCTCAGCGAGGGAGCCGGAATAGAATCGATAATAGCCGACATGAAAGCGGAAGGAAAGCCGATTCATCGTGATGCTTTCGGACATGTTCGCCTTGACGAATTAAATCCGGGTCAATGGTATGCGAAAAAATTCGGAAAGTTATTAAAAGCGGAAAAAATTCTCATCCAAAAAAGCGGTTATTTTGCCCGTTCGGCTGCTCCCGGCAAAAGGGATTTGGATTTGATTTTCAAATCTGCCGACCTTGCCGTTGAAAGCGGTTTAAAAAATGAAAGCGGAGTTATCGGACTTGACGAAGACAGGAATAATCAACTTCGTTGCATCGAATTTGAAAGGATTAAAGGCGGAAAGCCGTTCAATCCGGAAACATCGTGGTTTCAAACGATGTTGAAAGAGATAGGACAGATTTAAAAATTGGGAGAAAGGATGAAAATAAAGTTCAGAGATGTAAGCTCCGGAATTGTGGAAGCAAGAGCGGTGATTGAAATTCAACCGGATATTTTCCTAAATGAAGTGACTATTTTAAAGAGGCACGGGGAATTACAGGTTGAGCTTCCGCAGAAAAGTTTCAAAGGAAAAGATAATAAAATGCATTTTCTTGATATAATTACATTTGGCAATGAGAATCAGGAAACAATCTGGAAAATGGAAATAAAAGAAGCGTATCTTAAATGGCGAAAAGAAAATAGAAAGGTTTTGGTTTATTCTTCCGAATGATAGAAAAAGAAAAAGTTTTTTTAATAGGAGTATTCTGCGGAGAGGATTCCAGAGAAAATTATTCGGATTCGATTGAGGAGCTAAAAAGTCTGGCGGAAACGGCAGAATTGGAAATAGAAAAGGTTTTTGTGCAATTTTTGGCAAAACCGAATTCTTCTACATATTTGGGGAAAGGAAAAATTCGGGAAATTGCCAATCAGGCAAAATCTAAGAAAATAAAAACACTTGTTTTTAACGATAATTTGTCTCCCGCTCAGTCCAGAAACATTTCCAATTTAACAAGATGCAATGTCGTCGATAGAACGGAACTCATACTTGATATTTTTGCCAAGCATGCCAAAACGAAACAAGCCAAATTACAAGTGGAATTGGCGCAACTTGAATATAGTTACACCAAATTGAAAAATCTTTGGAGACATCTTTCCAGAATTGAAGGCGGAATCGGTTTTCGAGGACCCGGCGAAAAACAAATTGAAATCGATAGAAGAGAAATAAGAAAGAGAGTTGCCCTTCTCAAATCAAAATTGGAAGAAATCAAAAAAAATTCGATAACCAAACGCAAAAAAAGACACAATTTTACAGCTGTTTCCTTAGTCGGTTACACGAATGCCGGAAAGTCAACTTTATTCAATCTGTTAACAAAAGAAAAACGATTTGTCGCCGATCAATTATTTGCGACTTTGGATTCTACAACCAGAGCGATTTTTCTTCCTTCCAAAGAAAAAGTTGTGATTACCGATACGGTCGGATTTATCAAAAATTTGCCGCACAAACTTATCTCTTCTTTTCATTCCACTTTGCTGGAAGTGACGGAAGCGGACTTGCTTTTGCACATCGTCGATATTTCTCATTCCAAACTTTTGGAACACATCGAAGCCGTAGAAAATGTTTTGAAAGAAATAGGAGCGAACGAGAAAAATATTTTGCTTGTTTTTAACAAATGTGATAAATTAAACGATAAATATTATAAATTTCTCAGAAAAAAACTCATAGAATTATATCCGGATTCCGTTTTTATTTCCGCAAAAGAAAATGTCGGTATCACGGATTTAGTTGAAAAATTGGAAGAGTTTTGCGAACGTTTGAAAAAATTGACGACCATAAGAGTTCCGATTCAATTGCAAAGTTTGATCTCTTTTATTCACAAAAATGCGGAAATTCTGGAAGAAAATTTCAATATGAAAGATAATGAACAAGTCATGAGAGTGAAAATTCCGAGAAGATTATTTCCGAAAATTCAAGAACAAATAATAAACTATAAAATTAAGGAATTTATTAATAAATAATATGGAGGAAAAACCCGACACATTTCCCGTGGAAGAACTCAAGGAAATAACCGAGTATATTCTTGAGCACGAGGGAGCTGCCGCTTTGCAATACAGTGCAACGGAAGGCGATCCAAAGCTGAGGAAACTTATTACGAAAGCTTATGTTAACGACGGAATGAACATTACGGAAAACAATGTCCTAATTACAACCGCTTCGCAACAGGGACTTGATTTATTGGCAAAAGTTTTTATTAATCGCGGCGACAAAGTGATTGTCGGTTTGCCTTCTTATTTGGGAGGATTGGGAGCATTTAACGCTTACGGAGCGGAAATGGTAGGCGTGAAACTTGATGAATACGGGATGAAAGCGGATGAATTGGAAAAGATTTTAGCCGACTTAAAAGCGAAAGGCGAAAAACCGAAATTTATTTATGTAATTCCGGATTTTCAAAATCCCGCCGGAATCACAATGCCGAATTCCAGAAGAATGGAAATTATCGAAATTGCCAGAAAATACGATGTGCTGATAGTCGAAGACAGTCCTTACAGGGAAATTCGATTCGAGGGCGAGCATCAAAAAAGAATGTATGCTCTGGATAATACCGGACAAGTAATTACTTTGGGAACATTTTCCAAAACTTTTGTTCCCGGTTTCCGAATCGGCTGGACCGTAGCTCACGAAGATATTATCGATAAATTTGTCGTGGCAAAACAATCCACTGATTTGTGCACGGCATCTTTTGTGCAAAAAATTGCGGCGCGTTACATAGAAGGCGGCTATTTTGACAGAAACATTAAAAAAACGATTCAAATGTACCACGAAAAAAGAGATTTAATGCTTTCCGAATTTGAAAAACATATGCCGGACGGCGTTCATTGGACCAAACCGGAAGGCGGACTTTTCCTATTTATTTATCTTCCTGAAAATATGGATGCCGGAGAGTTATTTGAAAAAGCAATCAAGCAAAAAGTGGCATTTGTGCTCGGTTCCGCTTTCCATTGCGACGGAAGCGGAAAAAATACCATGAGAATCAATTTCTCTTTTATGTCCAAAGATAAAATTGTGGAAGGTGTGAAAAGATTAGCTGAAGTGATTAAAGAAGAAATAAAATAAGCGGGAGGAACTATGCATTTCAAATTTTTGTCCGATGACGATATGAAAGCAATGGATGCTTTGAAAGAATATCACGGCGGAGCGAAAGAAATAACGGAAACCATCAAAAAAATGCGTGATTTTGAGACCAGAAAAAAGATTCTGGCTGAAAAAGGTTACGGAAAGATGATCGAAGAAGCGGAAGAATTGGTAAAACAATTTCCTAAAGTAACCGATTTCATAAAAAATAATAATATCTCGTTTAATGAAAATTTTGGAACTGCTACGAGTCAAGTTTCCGGTTGGCAAGGCGCGAAAGTTACTCATCATGCGATGAAAAAAATCGCTGAAAACGCCGGCACCGAAAACGAGTGTTTTGTTCCTTCGGAATTTATTTCTGTGGTCGCTCTTACGGATAATTATGTTTATAACGGCGATTTGATGGCAACTTTAACGATGAGTGAAAATATTATGAAAGCCTCAAAATTTTGTAGTACGAATTTAATCGGAATTCCCAATCCGGAGGAAAGATTCGTCGAACTGGAAAAAGTAACCGGTAAAAAATTTGAGAGACAAGATGTCGGAAACGGGCTTTCTCAACTTATTTTGAAAAATCAAGGAACTTTTTTCGGTAATTTCGGAGGCATTGAAGTTGCCAACGATAATCATCTTGTTTATTTGGACGGAATTACCAGAACCGCCAAAGCAAACGGAGCCGATTTTTTCCTGAATCCGAGTTGGAGCACAATTATTGCCGTTTGTTATTACGGCAGAGACATTCCCAATCTTCATATTAAAATTTCGATGTTCACAATGGAAGCGTATTTTCTTCCGGAAGATGAGCGCGAAGCAAATGCGGAAAAAATCGGTGATGTAATATTCTATAAGGCTTTGCGTGCCACCAAAGACGGTAAAGAATTGATGAAAAAAGGAATCAAAGTTGTGTTTGCCGAAAGTGCATATTAACCACTAATTTCGCGTAATAAAGTTAATTATGCGACAATAACGAGGTAAAATAAATGATAACGAATTGGTTAGAACGATACTCAGACAACAGCAGAGATTACGGTGGATATTCCATCGGAAAACTGTTTGCATTGCTTAATGATCCGGAAATCATCTCGCTTGCGGGAGGACTTCCTTCGCCGGATATGTTTTTGAAAGAAGAAATGCGAGCGGCGTCCCGAAAAATTTTGCAAAACAACATCGAAAAGGTGATGCAATATTCTCCCATAAAAGGGGAAAATACTTTGCTCGCCGCTATCATCGATTTTTTGAAAAATGATAATGTTTTTATCAAAGAAGAAAATCTCGTGGTTACTTCTTCCGGACAGCACGGTTTGGATTTGACCGGCAGACTTTTTCTCAATCAAGACGACATTGTGATGTTGGACCGACCGACTTTTGCCGGAGCGATTGTTGCTTTTCAAATGCAAAGACCGAAATTCGTGGGAATCGATATTGAGGATGACGGCTCGAATATTGATGAATACAGAAAAAAAATTAAAGAACTGCTTTCTCGAAATAAAAGGATAAAATTTATTTATGTTGTGCCGGATTTTCAAAATCCCAGCGGAATTACAATGAGTTTGGAAAAGAGAGAAAAATTGCTTGATTTGAGTTATGAATTTGAAATTCCGATCATCGAAGACAGTCCTTATCGGGATTTGCGATATTACGGGGAAACCATTCCTTCCATTTTCAGTTTGGATCAAAAACGAGGCGGGCAAAATGTTATCGGTCTTTTCACTTTTTCCAAACTGTTCTGTCCAGGAATTAGGGTCGGTTTTAATATCGGACCCGCCGAGGTTATCGAAAAAATGACAAACCTGAAGGAAGGAAATGTTCTCAATACTCCCAAATACAATCAAGATATGTGCACGGCTTTTCTCACTGAAATGAATTTGGAAAATCACATTGTTAAATGTAGAAATTATTATCGCGAAAAGTTGAATGTTTTCTTAAAAACAATGGAAGAATATTTTCCGCCGGAAATGGGAGTTAAATGGACGAAACCGGAAGGCGGGCTTTTCTTATGGGTGACTTTGCCGAAACATATTGACACTCACGAGCTTTTTTATGATGCGATTAAATACAAAGTTGCTTTTGTGCCGGGAGATGTTTTCTTTGCCGAAAATCCTGCCAAAAATCATATGAGGATTAATTTTTCGTTTGCTTCCAAAGAACAATTGGCGGAAGCGGTTAAGCGACTTTCAAAATGTGTGAAAGATAAACTTTTATGAAATTTGCGGATTCGCAAAACGAACTGTTTTTTGGAAAAAAATTAAATAGAAGGAGAAAGCGATGAAACAAAAAATTGCAATTATCGGTTTCGGAACTGTCGGACAGGGATTATGTGAAATTCTTTTGAAAAAAAGGGAATATCTGAAAGAAAAATACGATTATGAATTTGAAGTCGTTGCCGTTGCCGATTTTGTTTACGGAAATGTGTTCAATGCAGAGGGTTTGGATATTTCCAAAATGTTGGAAGAGGCAAAAGCAAAGAAAAAATTCAGCGAAGATTTAACCGAATGGAACAACATTGAATTGATAAAAAATTGTAATGCCGATGTAGTTTGTGAGCTCACTTTTACGGATTTAAAAACCGGCGGACCGGCAATCGATCATTGCATTGCCGCTTTTGAATCGGGCAAACACATTGTAACCAGCAATAAAGGACCGGCGGCTTTGAAATATCAGGAAATGAAGAAATTGGCTGAAAAGAACGGTGTGACTTTCCAAATCGAAGGAACGGTTGTAGCCGGAACTCCCGTGATTAATTTGGCGGAAGGACCGCTTGCCGGTTGCGAAATTTCCAAAATACGAGGAATTCTGAATGGCACGACCAATTATATGCTTTCGGAAATGGAAAAAGGAATGAGTTACGATGAAGTTCTCAAAATTGCTCAAGAACTCGGTTATGCGGAAGCCGACCCGACCGGAGATGTGGAAGGTTATGACGCTCGCGGGAAGGTGACGATTTTGGCAAATGTCGTAATGGGCGCTCCCCTCAAAATTGATGATGTGGCTTGCGAAGGGATTACCAAAATTACGCCGGAAGATATTAAAAAAGCAAAAGAAAAAAACGCTCGTTGGAAACTTATCGGAACGGTGGAAAAAAAGGATGGAAAAGTTGTTGGCTCGGTTGCACCCGAAATGATTGATTTGTCGCATCCGCTTGCCGGAATTATGGGCGCAACAAATGCTCTTACTTTTACCACCGATTTGCTTGGCGATGTTACGATTGTCGGTCCGGGAGCAGGAAGAATCGAAACCGGCTTTTCCATTCTGACGGATTTGCTGAAAATTTTTAGAACTAAATAATATCTGCCATTAATGATAGCCGTGATAAAAATATTGTTAACAAACATTTTGAATCTCGTAACCAAGTTTCGCTTGGTTACGAGTAATCCATATTTTGGAGGAAATTTATGTCTTATATGAATAAATGGATTCATATAGATCTTTCAACCGGAAATTTTGAAACCGGTGAACTTGATAAGAAACTTTTGGAAAAATATATCGGCGCGAAAGGTTTGGGTTTCGCACTTCTTGATAAAATCGCTCCTAATCCCGAACCTTTGAGCGAGGAAAATCCGCTGATTTTTATCACCGGTCCTTTCACGGGAACGAAAATTCAAACAAGCGCCAGAACGACTTTGGTAACAAAATCTCCACTCACAAATTCGATTCACGATTCGCATTGCGGCGGAAATTTTGGTCCTGCCATCAAACGAGCCGGTTATGATTATATCGTAATAACGGGAAAATCGGAAAAACCGGTTTATCTTTATATTTCCGACGAAAAAGTGGAAATACTTGATGCGGCCGATTTATGGGGAAAAGGAATATTTTTTACGAATGACGAATTGATAAATAGACATCGAGGAACAAATCCGCGAGTAAAAGCATTTCACGATATTAACCTTCAATTTACCAAAGATATTTTGGATAATGACGGAGTAAAATTTCGCCGTGTAAAAGGAACGATGAAATGTGTTCGTAGCGGTCAGGAAGCAGGTTATCTTCCCACAAAAAATTTTCTGAAAGGAACTTTCGAGGAATTCGAGAATCTTACTTCCGAAACTGCTCGCAGAGAATTGAATTGGGAAGACACGAGTTGTTATAATTGCGCTATTCGCTGTTCCAAATGGGCAAAATGGGACGGCCACAAAATTGAAGGTCCGGAATATGAAACCACCGCTTTTCTCGGTTCCGGTTGCGAAATTTCCGATATTAAAGATGTCGCTTTGGCAAACGAATTGTGTAACGACCTCGGTTTTGATACAATCAGTACCGGCGTCACCTGTTCGTTTGCAATGGAATGTTATGAAAAAAATTTGCTCGATGATTGGAGCGGACTTGAGATGAAGTGGGGAAATGCGAAAGCCCAAAGAGAATTTATCAAAATGATGGCTAATAGGGAAGGAGTCGGAGCGATTTTTGCCGACGGCACCAAACTTGCCTCCGAAAAAATCGGAGATGAAAGTAAAGAATTTGCCATCAATATTTTCGGAATGGAATTGTCCGGTGTAAATCCGCTCGGTTGTTTGACGATGGGCGTTTCTCTGTCCGTCGCCGATTTTGCCAGTCATACTCGGCTTTGGTGCACGGAGGCGGAAATGGGACCGGAATTTCAAATTAAAGATATTCCCGAAACGGTTGTTAACGGGCAAAATGAGATTAACACACGCAATTCGCTTGTCATTTGTGATTTCGTTCCGCTTGGATTGGATAGAATGGCTCCTCTTTTGAATGCCGCCACCGGACTTAACCATACCGAAGAATCCTTGCGGGAAGTGGGAGCTCGAATTACAAATTTGGCACGAAGATATAATCTCAGAAACGGCAGAAAAGGAGACGATGATATTCTTCCTGAAAGATTTTTTAAGGAAAAAGCCGTTTCCGGATTTATGAAAGGGAAAGTGCTTGATAAGACTTTCTTCAAAGATTTAATTCAAAAAGTTTACCAAGTTCGAGGTTGGAACGAAAAAGGAGAACCGACTCCCGAAACTTTGAAAAAATACGGAATAGAATAATTGTCTGAATTTCGGCTTCCGAAATCTTTTTGGGTTTCGGAAGTTTTATTTTTTTAGAAATTTTGATTAGTTTTAAAAAGAAATTTAATTTGAATTTGCCATTTCGAGCAAATTTGGAAAATGCTAAAAAAACATTCCGTTTTTTGATTTTATGCGGAGTGTGTATCCGAAATATTAGAAAAGAAAGAAGGCTTTTATGCAAACTATGAAAAATGGCGCTTACACGCTTTTAATTACGCCGTTCAAAGAAGATATGTCTTTGGATGAAGAAGGATTGAGAATTTTGATTCGCAGACAATTGCAAGCCGAAATCGACGGAATTGCTCCTTTGGGAGTGACCGGAGAAAATACGCTTCTTACGGAAGATGAAATCGAAAAATTTATGAAAATTATGGCTGAGGAAGCGAAAGGCAAAACCAAAATTGTTCCCGATACTTGCACAATGAGTTTATGGAAAGCAATTGAGAGAGTGAAAATGTTTGCTGATTTGGGAGCGGATTATGTCTCCGTTTATTCGCCGTTTTTCGTACTTCCCAAAACAGACGGCGTTATTAAATATTACGAAAAATTAGCCGATGCTTCTCCGATTCCGATTATACTTCATAATGCGCAAGCGAGAACCGGAATAAATCTGGAACCGGAAACAACTGCATTGTTGGCGAAACATCCCAATATCGTCGGTATTAAAGATGGAAACAAGAAACTCGATCATTTGGCAAAAGTCATTTATCTCACTCAAAATGAAGATTTTGCCGTTTTCACCGGAAAGGATACGACGGCTTTCCCATTGGTATGTTTCGGCGGAAGCGGTTCATTTACCGTTGCCGGAAATGTTATTCCCGAGGTTATGAAAAATATGATAAAATTCGCTTTGGAAGGCAAAATAGAAGAAGCACGAAAACTTCATAACGAATATTACGAACTGTTCGAAGCGTTCCGTTTTGAAACAAATCCGATGGGAGCAAAAAAGGCGTTGAATTTGCTCAATCTTCCTGCCGGAAGTTTGCGATTGCCACTTACGGAATTAAGCGAAAAGAAAACCGAAATTTTGAGAAAAATTATGCACGAAAAAGGATTGCTGTGAAAGAAATAACGATTCAGACTCCGATAACTTGTGCCAATGTTGGACCGGGCTACGATATTTTTGCCGTTTCGTTGGCGGAGAATTCCGATATAATTAAGTTGAAATTAAATGATTCGGGTATTATTTCCATTAAGGTTAGAAATAATTTTCAGAATATTCCGACAAAAGTATCGGATAATACGGCGGGATTAGCGGCTCGAGAGCTTTTCAAAAGTAAAAATATCGTTCAGGGAGTAGAAATTGAAATAATAAAAAAAGTTACTTCCGGAGCCGGTCTTGGAACGACCGGTGCTTCCGCTTCCGCAGTTGTTTTCGGATTGAATAAGCTTTTGAATTTGAATCTTTCCGAAAACGAAATAATCGATTTTGCCAGAAGGGGAGAGGTTGCTTCCGGCGGTTCTCCGCACGCCGATAATGTCGCCGCCGCCTTACTTGGTGGTTTTGTGCTGGTTCGGAATTACCAACCGATTGAAGTGATGAAAATGAAAATGCCTGAATTTCCGATTGTATTAGCGGTAATGACGAAAAGCCAAAGAACAACGCGCGGTTTTATTTCTTATGATATCGGAGTGGAAAAACTTCGATTGCAGATGGCTCACTGTGCCAGCGTTATTCACGCGATTCATTTGCAAGACGAAAAATTGTTCGGAAAAGCGATAAACACTGATTTTATTGCCGAACCGGTGCGTGGAGCCGCTATTTCGGAATATTGGGAAGCAAAAAAGAAAGTCTTAAAAGCCGGTGCTTTCGGTTTTAATGTGAGTGGCGGAGGTTCTTCGGTTTTTGCGGTTTGTTCCGAGCAAAATCGGGATGAAATTGCCGAGCTTATGAAAGAAATATTCAAAAATAATCCTCATTTTGTCGATGTTATCAAAACAACAACAAGCAATACGGGAGTTAGAGAAATTATATGAAAAAAGCAGTTGTATCGATCATAATTTTGTTGGTATTTTTTCAGATTGCATTTGCCGGAGTTTCCAAAAAGCAGGACGAAAAAAACAAAACATTTTTGAAAAGACTTGATGAAAATATCTTATCGACAATTGAGATTTTAACCACTTTCAATGAAGCGGCAAACCATATTCCCAACTTTATAAAAGGTGCAAACAAGTACAAAACTTTTCTGATGGAAATGACAATTGAATGCAGCAAAATCAGGAACGGAATTATTAAATCGGAAAATATGAATAAAGAAGAACGGGAATTTCAAATTAAAGAATTGATTCTTTCCATCAAATCGGACGAGTTTTTTCAAAAAGAAAGAGTAACGAAAAAAAAGGATAAATCGAATAGAGAATTTTTGAAAAGCAAATTGTCCGAGTTACAATTTGCAGTCGGTATCATCCGAAAAGAAATTATGTCTCAAGAAAAAATTATTATGAAAAGCGATTCGATTTCCAGAAAATATTTCGAACTTCATTCCAGAAATTTTCTTTATTCCCTTTTACTCGATTATATCAAAATAAGCGATTTGTTAAGTAAAGAAAACAGAAATTATTTGGCGGAAATTGTTCGTTCGTTAGAAACCGAAGGAGCTTTTAAACCGATAAAAAATTAAAATTTTGTTAGAGGAATATTTTCAGATGAATTATTCTTTGGATTGTTTTATAAAAGTATGATGAATTTTATTCCTAAAATCAAAGAGAGAAAACAGGAGAAAAGATGAAAAAACAGGCAATAATTATTTCATTTCTGGCAATAACCACTTTGTTAATCGGTACAAATTTGACAAATTTACCAAATGTGTCTTTCGATAGACTGCAAAGAGATTTGGAGAAGCAAGCGGCAAAGTTCAAAGATTCCGATTTACATAGGGAGATAAAACAAAATCGCGCTTCGCGTTCTTATGAAATCGGCGATCAGGAAACTTTTTGGAGATGGAATCTTTCCGTAATGCCGCCCACTTGGGTACAAACACAATCTACTTGCAGAGCGGTGGGAGAACATTGTTATCTGTTTGTTGCCAATGATCAGTGGAATGTTCACATGGACGAAAACGATGTGGAAACCGTGATGTTTTATTTGGAACAGGAAACTATGGCAGGTGATGATTTCGGAGCAATCGAAATGGATACACTTCATTTCGGGCCGATTCCGGACGAATTGGATAATGATCCCAAACTGATTGTTTTTTATTCGGCTCTCGGTTCTTTTCAGGGAAGTGTTTTCGACGGCTATTTCAGTGTGTATAACGAAGTTACGGAAGCGGAAGCGCAACAGATGAATCCACCCGGACACAGCAACGAATGCGAAATGATTTATATGACCTGTTATCCGCTTAATCCTACCGATCCGGTTCGCATTTCCGTTCTTTCGCACGAACTCCAACACATGATTCATTGGGCACAAGATGATAACGAAGACACTTGGTTAAACGAAGGAATGTCCGAATTGGCAATGGTTTATTTCGGAATGCCCGATCCGATTAGCGGTTTCAATTCCAATCCCGATAATTCCCTGATTGTCTGGAATCAGCAATTTTCCGATTATGTGAAAACCATGCTTTATTTTACTTATTTGGAAGAACATTACGATGACGGCAGTTTGATTAAAGATATTGTTTCGGAACCGCTTAACTCGATTTCGGGAATTTCCAATCAGTTAACTCTTCACGAAACCGAAAAGAATTTCAATGAAATTTTTGTTGATTGGACAATTGCCAATTTTCTTGACGAACCGGAAACGGAAAACGGACTTTTTAACTACGAAGAATTGAATTTACCGAATTTCAGCACGGTTGCCACTTATTCGAATTATCCGGCAAGTGGCGGCGGAAACATAAATCCTTGGGCGGCGGAATATGTGCGACTTTATCACGGCGAAAATAATTTGCATGTTTTAATGGAAGCCAATCAAAACATTCATCTTGGTGTAATAAGAAAAGGTGTGGAAGGAATTGCTTCCGAAGTTGATATTTTTCCCGTTGATAATCTTCTCGATGTGGATTTACCCGATTTT
>NATF01000047.1 GCA_002085205.1 Candidatus Cloacimonas sp. 4484_275
GTAACAGCGGTTTGTCAAAAATTGACAAACCGGTGATACTTTTACAAAATTAACAAACCTTCGATTTCGCTGAGTTAACACTTAACCATAAATAAAAATAATATGTTACAAATCAACTTTTATAAAATTTTGTTTGCCAAACTTAGTGTTACCTCATAATAATACTTCGTTAGAATAACCAAACACATAAAAAAGTAAAAAAAATAATTTGCATTTTGAACATATGTGCATTATATTGTTTTTGAAAAATGTGGGAGAAAAAAAAAGATGGGCAGAAAACAAAAAAACAGAATAGTTCACAAACCGCCGCTGTTTTCCAGATTCAAGCCGGCGGGAATCAGGAACGATTCTTTGAAAGTGTTGGCTTTGACGCTTGATGAATATGAGGCGGTTAGGTTGGCTGATTATGTCGGTTTGGATCATGCCGAAGCGGCGGAAGAAATGGAAATTTCTCGTTCCACATTTACTCGATTAATCGAGAAAGCCCATCACAAGCTGTCTGTCTTTCTTACGGAAGGAAGACAGTTGTTAATCGAAGGCGGAAATATTCATTTTCGCGGGAATTTAATTAAATGTCTGGATTGTGGACATATGTTTGAAATAAATATCGAAAATGTGGTGACCGAATGCCCGGTTTGCGGTTCCAAAAATCTATTGGATCTTGCCGGCGGTTTCGGTCATGGTAATTGTTGCAGAAAAAGATTTCGAGGTGGAAGGAGGTAATTATGCCAAGAGGAGACGGAACTGGTCCAAACGGAATGGGACCGATGACAGGCAGAGGATTGGGATATTGTGCCGGTTACGGTAGAGCCGGATTCACCAATCCCGTAGGCAGAGGATTTGGAAGAGGATACGGTTTCGGAAGAGGATTCGGAAGAGGTTACGGTTGGGGATTTCGTTCTCCGTATGCTTATTCCGATATTTCCGAAAAGACTTATCTGGAAAATGAAATCAGAGTTGTGAATGAACATCTGAAAGCCTTAGAAAAACGCCTGTCCGAAATCAAAGATGAAAAAGAATAATCTTTTCGCAGGTGATTTTATATCACCTGCTTTTCTTTTTTTGGAGGAAAGATGAATCGTCAAAGAAATAGATTACGGGGAAAGAAAAATTATGCCGGAGGCGGAAAGGGAAATGTTTTCGGAAATCCGATTGTTAAATTGTTATTCTCAGCCGTGAGCGGAATTATCGCAAAAGATATTTCCAGTCCCGACAGCAAAATAAAATTGATGTTCAACAAAGTATTTCAAATCAAACAGCCCCAAGAAAAACGAAAAATTATTAAAGCAAAATTTGAAGAAATAGAAACAGGAGGTGATAAAGATGAAAAATAAAATTAACTTTTATCACGGCAGCGGCGGCGGATTCGGACAAGGAAAAGGACTCGGTCGCGGCGGCGGAAGAGGCAGAAACAACGGTGGCGGATTCGGAGTCGGCGGATATTGTATTTGCGCTTCCCTGTACCCAAATGAAATGCCCGAATTGCGGTCATGTAATGGTCCGAGAAGAGTTGCTTGCCGAAAAATCGTAAAAATAAAAAATTAGTTGATGAATTTGAAACCTTCAAATATTGAAGGAACATTTCATCAAACAAAATTTTGTTTGATGACCATTCATAAAAGGAGATTATGATGAAAAAAATTTTGGTGGCGATTGATTTTACGGAAGACATCGAATTGGTTTTGGAATATACAAAAAAAATCGCAAAAGCCTTTAAATCGGAAGTATGTTTGGTGCATTCGGAAAGCGTGGAGAATTTTATCACAACTTTAGAACCGGACCAAATTCCTACTTATGAACTTATTGAACAGCAAAAGAAAATGATTTCTAAAAAGTTGGACGAACTTAAAAAAAACATCGAACAGGC
The DNA here is from genome assembly GCA_002085205.1 of Candidatus Cloacimonas sp. 4484_275. Lineage (GTDB taxonomy): Bacteria > Cloacimonadota > Cloacimonadia > Cloacimonadales > TCS61 > 4484-275. The sequence continues at coordinate 1,868 of NATF01000047.1, forward strand.
AAACATTAAGACGATTTCCGTGCTTATGGAAGGTCCGACTATCGACAACATTCTTCGCGAGGCGGAAGAATTTAAGGCGGATTTAATTATTGAATTTCCAAAAAAGGAGCGTAGATTTTGAAAATAGCAATAGCAAGCGGAAAAGGCGGAACCGGAAAAACCAGCTTGTCGGTTAATCTTGCCAGTTTTCTGGCGAAAAAACAAGAAATTGTTTTGGTTGATCTTGATGTGGAAGAACCGAATTCGGGAATTTTTATCGAGGGTGAACTCATTCACTCGGAAAACAAACATAAAATGATTCCCGAATGGATTCCCGACAATTGCACGCTTTGCGGAATCTGCCAAAAGGTTTGTAATTTTCATGCCGTCATCAAAATGGGAACCAGAATTATGGTTTTCCCGCAATTGTCCGGTAATCGAAGCGACCAAAGATGCCGATTTTGTGATTTTGGTTACCGAACCGACTCCTTTCGGATTTCACGATTTGACATTGGCGGTGGAAACAATGAAAGAGTTAGGGAAAAAAATCGGAGTTGTCATCAATAAATTCGGTTTTGAACATCGGGAAGTAGAAGATTTTTGCGAAAAGGAAAACATTCCGATTCTCGCCCGTATTCCGAACAGCCGCAAAATCGCCGAGCTTTATTCCAAAGGAAAACTGATTTATCCCGAAGTCGAGGGACTTGCAAATCAATTTGAAAATATTATTTCTCACATCCAAGAAGAGGTGGCAAAATGAAAGAGATTGTTGTTATTTCCGGAAAAGGCGGAACGGGAAAAACTTCGATTACCGCTTCTTTTGCGGTTTTAGGCGGAAAGGAAGTTGTGGTTGCGGATTGCGATGTCGATGCCGCCGATATGCACTTGCTTTTGAAACCGGATTTTGAATTTGAAGAAGATTTCTACAGCGGTCTGATCGCGGAAATAGAACAGGAAAAATGTATAAAATGCGGAAAATGCGCCGAAGTTTGTCGTTTTGACGCGATTCCGATTATCGACGGAAAATATGTCGTTCAACCGCTGGACTGCGAAGGCTGCGGTTATTGTTATCAAGTTTGTCCGCGAGACGCCATCGCAATGAACGAACAAAATGTGGGAAAATGGTTCGTTTCCAACATAAAAACGGGAACCGTAATGGTGCACGCAAAATTGGGAATCGGTTTGGAAAATTCCGGTAAATTGGTGGCAAAGGTAAAAAACGAAGCGAAACGCCTTGCCGAAGAAAAGCAAAAAGATTTTGTGATTGTGGACGGCTCGCCCGGAATCGGTTGTCCCGTGATTTCTTCGCTTTCCGGTTCCAATTTGGTGGTGTTGGTTACCGAACCGACTTTATCCGGTTTACACGATTTGAAACGGGTTTATGAGCTCGTGAAGAAATTCGGTTTAAAAAGTGTGTGCATCATCAATAAAGCGGATTTGAACAAAAATATTTCCGAAAAAATAAAATCTTTTTTAGCGGAAAACGAAATAACTCTTTTGGCGGAAATTCCTTACGACGAAACTTTTACGAAAGCGATGATTGAAGGCAAAACAATCGTGGAATTATCGGAAAGTAACATCGGAAAAATAATCAAAAAAAGTTGGGAAACAATCAAAAAATATTAAAATTTAATTTTGAAAAAAATAAGGAGAATACAATGAAAATAGCATTTACGACAAAAGGCGAAAATTGGGATTCGATGATGGATCCGCGTTTCGGAAGAACCGAATATTTCTTGGTTTACGACGAAGAAAAAGACGAACTTTCCTCTTTTGACAACAGAGATGTGGCAAACGAAGCTCACGGAGCCGGACCGCGCACGGCTCAAAAGTTATTCGAAATAAATCCGAATGTTTTAATTACCGGAAACGGACCCGGCGGCAACGCGGCGGAAGCTCTCAAAGAATCCGGCATTCAAATTTTCGTCGGTGCCGGAAATATGAGCGTCAAAGAAGCTTACGAAGCATATAAAAGCGGTTCTTTGAAAAAATTCGGATAATTTATTCGACATAAAATAATTCTTAGGAAATATTGGCGGAAATTTTCAAAAAAAATCAGGAGAAAAAATTATGGAAAAAACGGATTTTGAAAAACAAGCTGAAGAAATTATCACGGGAGTGAAACATCCTGCGATTGACAACACGCTTCATAAATTGGGAATCGTGCGTTCTTACACAATCAACAACGACAATGTCGAAATCGTGATGGCTTTCCCTTCGCTGGGAATTCCGATTTTGGACAGACTGGTTCAAAGCATAAAAATTCCTTTGGAAAATTTGAACGCAAAAGTTGATATAAAACTGGAAGTGATGACGCGTGAAGAACTGCAAAGATTTTTGTATTTGGAACAAATCGCCTGGAAAGGGCTGTAAAAAATTATGCGAGCAAAACCATGAAATTATTGATGATATATTCAAATTCTTTTTCTTATAAAACAACGACCAAAACTTTGGAAAATTTTCCCGACATTAACGAAGAAAAAGAGATAAAAGACTCGTTGGCGGGTTTTATTCATGTGGAAGAAAAAGACGAAGAAAACAAAGCGAAAACGGTGACAAAACTGATAAAAAATCTGAAGTGGGCGGCGAACAAGAACGGCACGAAAAAAATCATTTTGCATTCTTTCGCCCATCTTTCCGAAAGCAAAGCCGCTCCCGAAATAACAAAGGAGATATTTGACAACGCCGAAGAAAGATTGTTAAATTCCGGTTTTGAAGTTTGGCAAACTCCTTTCGGTTACTTTCTGGATTTAAAAGTCGATGCGCCGGGATATTCGCAAGCTCGGATTTTCAAAAGTTTCTAAAAAAATGAAATATCAATTAACGACGGAAATTTCACGAAATAATTTTGCGGCTTTCGTCTGGCACGGAATTTTTCTCTCTTTGGCTTCCAACTTTTCCGATGTTCACACGATTATTCCGTCCATGTTGATAAAAGCTGGCGGAAACGCAATTCTTCTCGGTTTGCTCACCACGATTATGATTGGCGGTTCCGGACTGATGCAAATTGTTTTCGCCGGTTTCATTTCCAATAAACCGAACAAAAAAAACTCTCTTTTGCTGGGAATCAACCTGCGGATTTTCGCTTTGTTTTTGTTGGGTTTGTTGCTGATAAAATCGGCAACGATAAACAATCTACTGCTGATTTTGTTCATTTTTTTGTTGATTTCCGTTTTTTCGTTCAGCGGCTCTTTTGCGGCTGTTTCTTATGTGGATATTTTGGGAAAATCCATCTTGCCGGACAAACGCAAAAAGTTTTTTTCCGTCAAACAAACGATAAGTAGTGTGGGAGTTTTTCTCTCCGCTTTGCTGGTGCGCGCTTTGCTAAAATATTTTCAGTATCCGAACAACTACGGAATCCTTTTTTTAATTGCCGCTTTTTTTCTTTTTGTCGCTTCTCTGGGATTTTGGAAAATTGTGGAAATCGACACTTTCATCAGAAAAAAACACACTTTTCCGCAATATTTGAAAAAAATTCCCAAAGAAATTTCTCGCAATTCCAACCTGAAAAATTATCTGATTATCATTAATAATTTGGGACTCGCTTTCAGTTTCATTCCTTTCATGATTCTTTTCGCCAAAAAAAATTTCGGGCTGACTTACGGCACCGTCGGAAACATTTTGCTCTTTAAAATTGCGGGAATGTTGATTGCGGGACTTGTTCTTTATAAAAGATCGGAAAATTTCGAATATAAAAAGTTGCTTTATTTCAGTTTGGTTTTGGGAATTTCACTGCCGATTTTGAGCCTGATTTTCAGCGGAAATCTCTTGATTTACGAATTTATTTTTCTGCTTTCGGGAGTGTTTATCACCGCTTATAAAATTGCGACAAACGGTATTTTGGTGGAAATTTCCGATAATGAAAATCGAGCCACTTACACCGGAATTTCCGGAGCCGGCAACATTCTTCCCACCGTTTTTCCTCTCGTTGCGGGAATACTGATCGCCACTCTCGGTTACACTTTCACTTTCATTCTCATTTCCCTGATTGTGGCTTCCAGTTTCATCGCCATTAACAATTTAAGATGCTATCTGCCTCAGCCAATAAGGAGTTAAAAAAAATATGAAAAAAATCTATCCGGAATCAAAAGTCGAAATTCATGATTTTGCCGCTAAATATTACGACCGCATTTTGGACATCGCCACCTTGGGAAGCTATCCTTTTTTTATCCGCAAAGTAATCCGCTCGATGAAAATTATGCCGCGCGATAAAATTTTGGATTTGGGAGCAGGAAGCGGCAGAAACGCGCTTCTGATGCGTGAATTTCTTTCCAAAGAAGGAGAAATCGTAGGATTGGATATTTCCGAAGATATGATTTCTCAATTCGAGAAAAAGACGCGGCGATTTCCCAACATGAAAATCGTGAAACAACGCATAGATAAGCCGCTGCAGTTTAAAAACGAATTCGATAAGGTTTTTATATCTTTCGTTTTGCACGGACTTCCGCATCAAGTTAGAAAAACGGTGATTCAAAATGCGTTTCAAGTCCTGAAAAAAGGCGGAATTTTCTATATCTTAGATTATAATGAATTTGATTTGAATGAAATGCCGCCGTTTCTCAGAATTCCTTTCAAAATAATCGAATGTCCTTACGCTTTCGATTTCATTGAAAAAGATTGGAAAAAAATTTTGGCGGAAAACGGATTTTCCGATTTTCAGGAGAATCTCTTTTTTCGTAAATATGTGCGTTTGTTGGGAGCAAAGAAAAAATGAACGAAATTGAAAAAGCGGCGGAAATCATTAAGAATTCGAAACGAACAACCGCCTTCACGGGAGCGGGAATTTCGGTGGAAAGCGGCATTCCGCCTTTTCGCGGTGAAAACGGTTTGTGGAATAAATACAATCCTATTTTTCTGGATATAAATTATTTTCACAGAAATCCGCTGCAATCTTGGAAATTAATCAAGGAAATTTTTTACGACTTTTTCGGGAAAGCAAAACCGAATGCCGCTCATTATGTTTTGGCGGAAATGGAAAAAAACGGCGTTCTTCACGCGGTCATCACCCAAAATATCGATAATCTTCATCAGGACGCAGGCAGTAAAAATGTTTTTGAATTCCATGGAACTTCTCGCATTCTGGTTTGCACGAATTGCGGAAATCGCGTGTTGGCAACCAAACAGATTTTGAACGACTTGCCGCCGCGTTGCGAACAATGCGGTAAATTGCTCAAACCGGATTTTGTTTTCTTCGGAGAACCGATTCCGGAACCGGCAAATTCTTCTTCTTTTCGAGAAGCGGAAATTGCCGATGTTTTCCTTCTAATCGGCACGACAGGCGAAATTATGCCGGCTTCCATGATTCCATTCATGGCAAAAAGAAACGGCGCCAAAATCATCGAAGTAAACATCACCGAATCAAATTATACCCGACAAATAACCGATATCTTTTTGCAGGGAAAGGCTTCGGTGATGATGACAAAATTGCTGGAAAAAATCAAAGAAATCCAATAACAAGGCAAAACATGGAAAAGATATTAATCGCTTTCGCAACCGACGACGGTAACACATTTATAAACAGACACTTCGGAGATAGCAAATATTTTGATATTTACGAAGTTAAGGAAGGAAATTTTGAATTCGTCAAACGAATCCAAAATACGAGTGAGAAAGAAAAATTTCACGCCGATCCGGAAAAGGCAAAAGGCGTAAGCGGTTTGCTTCTCAAAGAAAGGAAAAGGCAAAAGGCGTAAGCGGTTTGCTTCTCAAAGAAAAAGTAAATGTCGTCGTCGCCAAGATTTTCGGCCCGAACTTAAGCCGAATCCAAAAAAAATTCTTCTGCTTCATCGTTAAAATTTCCGGCATCGATGACTGTTTGGATTTTATCGCCGAAAGAATTGGAAAAGAAAGAGCCAAAAAAAGTTTTCGTTATCGAAAAAAAAGGAATGAGATATGCCGAAAACAAAACCGTTTGACGAACACATAAACGAATACGAAAAATGGTTTGAAGATAACCGTTTTGTTTATTTATCGGAAATTCAAGCCTTGAAAAAAGTGATCCCCGAAGGTGAAAAAAGAGGTATTGAAATCGGAATCGGCAGCGGAATTTTCGCGAAACCGCTCGGCATAAAAGAAGGAATCGAACCTTCGGCGACAATGCGCAAAAAAGCAAAAGAACGCAGCCTAAAAGTTGTTGACGCAGTTGCCGAAAAACTCCCGTATGAAGACGAAAGCGTGGATTTTGCTTTAATGGTAACGACGATATGTTTACGACATTGGCAAATCTTTCCGAGAAGCGCACCGCATTCTGAAAAAAAACGGTAGCTTGATTCTGGGATTCGTGGATAAAAACAGCCCAATCGGGAAATTTTATTTGCAACATCCGTGCAAAAAGTGGAAAAAGGTTACGGAAAAGGAAGTTTCGTAGTTATAAAAGCGGAGAAAAATGTTGAGTAATCTTTCCGATTGGGAATTGGAAAAAGGAATTAAATTCTTAAAAAAAGTCGGTATTAAAGAGGGCTTTCGCGTGTTGGATTTTGGCTGTAACGAAGGAAATTATTCGCTTCCGGCTGCTCAAATCGTTGGTGAAAACGGCAAGGTTTTCGCCGTGGACAAAGATGAATTTCCCTTGGAAAGATTGCGTGAAAAAGCGGAAAAAAACGGTATTTTAAACTTGGAACTTATCAAAACCAACGGGGAATTGCATTTCGATTTACCCGATAATTCTCTGGATTTTGTAATGTGCTACGATGTTTTGCATTACTTGATTTTTCAAGAAAGACAAATCCTTTATCGGGAAATTTTCCGTCTGTTGAAATCGACCGGTATTTTTTCCGTTCATCCCAAACACACGGTCGGAAATTTCGCCTTGATGGAATTGAAAAACATAACTTTATCACAGTTAATCCGAGAAATTGAGGAAACCGGATTCAAATTTTCGGAAAAAATTTGCGGAACTTTGAGTCATGACAATTTCTTGGAAAACGGCTGTATTACTAATTTTCACAGAGGTTAAAAATATGAAAATCACGATTGTTTACGATAATATCGCTTTGCACGACGAATTGACGGCGGATTGGGGATTTTCCTGTTTTGTGGAAACCGGCAAAAAAAATATTCTTTTCGATACCGGCGGCAACGGAAAAATTCTCATGGAAAATCTTCTGAATCTGGACATAAATCCGCTTTCGATAACCGACATAATCATTTCACATCCGGATTTTGATCACATCGGCGGATTATCGACTTTTCTCAATGCTAACGACAGTGCCGTTATTCATGTTCCGATTTCTTTCCGCGGCATCAGATATCCGAACAAAGTGATGTATTACGACAAACC
>NATF01000048.1 GCA_002085205.1 Candidatus Cloacimonas sp. 4484_275
AAAAAAATCGGCTTTAAACTGATTCCCGCATCGGCTTTGTTCAAAAACAATCTTCCGGAGTTTATCTAATGGCAACTGAATATTCCGTGCAAACATGCAAAAAATTGGAAAAAAAATTCGATGACGCTCATCTTCTCAGAAAAATGCGATACGGCAGATACGATGAGGGTGACGAACTCTTTTATAAAATCAAAACAATCAAAAACGCGATTGAGACCGACATTCATCTGAAAATAGATAAATTTGTCGGCGGTGGTTTTGCCGGACAGGTGTATCGCGTTAAAATCCTAAAAATAGGAAACGGCAATAATCAATTGGAAGGTTTGGAAGTCGGCAAGTTATATGCTATGAAAATCCTTATTCCGCCTTCCGGATTTTCCAAATTTTTTCGTAATGTAATTTATTGGCTTGGTTTTCAAGGACCGTTTCAGCTTCAGGTTAATCCTGCGGCATCGAGAGCGGGAGCGATTTGGCAAAAATTTATTCGCAGAGCCGCCAAAATCAAATTCGGAAGCGAGAGTTCGGTAGTTGATATTTACGCAACTTTAATCGATGAAAATCTCGGAAGTTGCGGAGAGATAAGCGAATGGATCGAAGGCAGAACTTGGCAACTCGAAGTTGACGATCACATGGACGAACTCAAGAAGTGGATAAAGGGTAAAAAAGTAAACGAATCTGTTTTGGGTTCGCCGGAATATCGTTCCAAAAGAGTTTTCATGAAGGAATTTGTTCAACTTCTTCATGAATTGGGCGGTTATGAATTTGCCCGTCAATATGAATGGTCAACCTGCAAAAGTCAGCCGAATTGTCTGAAAAGAATTGAAACCGAGAATGAACCGGAAAAAGGATTGGTAGCCGTAGATTTCCGAGCCGGCTTGGCACTTTTGCCCTTTTTGCCGATGAGTCCCGGAGACATAATTTTAATCGGAAAAGGACTTTTGCGCGGAAGTCTTGTTCAATTTGACCGCGGCAGCATTTCCAAACTGGAAAAATATATTTCCGCTCATCAACAAGAATTTTCCGACTTAATGCCTCTTTTGGAAGAACTGAAAATCAATGAAGATATTTACAGAAACTCCGTTCCCGACATTACGCACAATTTTTTCAAACTTTTTTACAGCAAAAAATTATGGAAAACCATGCTTTCTTCTTCTCGCAAAGGTTGGAAAATCCAAAATCTGACGGATCGCAACTTTTCCGAAAAGTTGGAGAAAAATTTCTTTTTAAATTTTCTTTTCTTTTTGATTTCTTTTATTCCGATTCTGGGAAAAGCATCGATAAAATTTTTGGGAAACGGAAATTTCAGAAAACATTATTTTAAGATGTTATCAAGTTGGAAATATTTAAAGGCTTCCGTCCGCGGCAATCTTGCCGAAAGAGCGATTATTTGGCATCGCGCCGGTCGAATAAACGAAAACAGCGCGGAAAATATTTCTAATTCCGTTATAAAATTTATCCTTCATTTGCCTTTCTCACTTTTGCCGGTTGGTCTTCACAAATTTTTTACAAATAAAGAATACTTCAAAGACAGACTTTTCTTTATTTTTGTTCGTCCGATAAAATTGTATTTTGATGCAAAAATGCGGGAAGAATGGCTTCTGGAGATGTTGGAAGAAGGAAAGAAAAAACACATGCTCAGCGAAGATGACGCTCAAACGATTCGTTCTCAATTAAAAGAGCCTTTCATTCAAAAATATTTGAAAAGTCTGGCGGTTCATGTGTGTACTTTGCCCGTCACGCAAGTTGCTTCCGTTTTAATCGCCTTGATTTATGTTTTTACTCATCCGGAAATGCCTCGCGCACAAGCATGGGGAATCGGAGTCGGAATCATCGCACTCTTTCAAATAATCCCGATTTCTCCCGGTTCTTTGGTTCGCGGCTTATATGTGCTTTATCTTGTTATAAAAGAACGGGATTTCAAAAATTATAACATCGCCGTTTTTCTCGGATTTTTCAAATATGTCGGTTATTTGGCTTTTCCTATTCAAATGACATATCGTTATCCTGCTCTCGCAAGATTTATGGCAGGTCATTGGGCAACGGAAGCGGTTCACATAATTCCCGTTTTCGGAGAACGAGGCGCATTGCTCGAACATTGGGTTTTCAGGTTATTTTATAATTGGCCGCTCACGACTCGCCGCAGAATGAAGGAAATCGCCGAATACCGCAAAACTTTGAAGCCGAGATATTGGCATATAATTCCGGTCTCGATTTTAACCGCCCTTATTCTGGGTTTTGTCGATTATTTTTATTTGGAAAAAACCGGAAATGTGCCGGTAATGAAATCGATTTGGTGGGCAATTTTAGCAACTTCCTTTTTAAATGGTTTTTTCACGACATTCGCGGCCGGTGGAACTCCTCTGGGAAAAAGAGTAATTTTAACCGCCGTCAGTGGTATCTTGGTTGGAATTTTCTCCACGATTATCACTTTTTTCTTTTTCTCGGAGAATGATCCTCAAATCGGAAAAATGCTGGTTGAAGGAATTTGGAGAATTTTCGTGTTCGGAATTTTTTCCACTATTTTTGGTTTAATAACGGAAATTAAATTAATTTCTCCTCCTCAAAAATGAAAAATCAATTCACTCATTACGAATTTTTAAAAACTTTTGGGAACTTGCCCAAAAGTGCTGTTTATCTGATTTTCGGAGAAGACGATTATTTAAGAGAGAAGGTGGAAAAAGCCATTTTGAAATTTTATTCGGAAACCAATGAATTGGATAAAGCCGTGCTTTATGGCGATGAAACCAATGCCACTTTTGTTCTGGAAGAATTGGAAATGTTGCCGTTTATTTCCGAAAATCGTTTGGTTATTTTAAAAAATTTCGAGCAATTGAAACCGAAAGACCAAAAAAGAATTCAGGAATATTGTGAAAAACCGTTTGATAGTTCCATTTTGCTGATAGTTTCTCAAAAGCCGGATTTAAAAACCGCGACTTTAAAGAAAATCGGTGAAATTGCAATTTCCGTTAGTTGCAAAAAACCGTATAACGCTTCGGATTTGTTAAGATGGTTGAATTCGGAATTGCGAATCAGAAATTTGCGAATGGAACAAAAAGCCATGAATCTGTTTGTGAACAGCATTGAACTGAATTATAATATTGCAGCTAATGAATTGGAAAAACTAATGCTTTTCACGAAAAATTCTCCGATCATTTCCTATGAAGCCGTTCTTGCGTGCGTAGGTAAATCTTCCGTTAAAAACATTTTTGATTTGCAAAATGCACTCGGACAAAAAAATCTCAAACTTTCACTGAAGATTCTTCAAAATATGTTGGAAAATCAAGAATCCGGTATTTTCATTATTTCTATGTTGACTCGCTTTTTTCTTTTAGTTCTAAAAATCAAATCCCTAAGAAAACAAAATATCGGCGATAATGAAATAATCGCCAAACATATGTGGGAAATATTCAGAAATTATAGAAAAAATTATCTTGAGGCGGCCAATCATTTCAATCGCGATGAACTTAGAAAAATATTCTTCGCTTTGCTTCAAGCCGATACCGCTCTCAAATCCAGAGAAGCAAAACTGGAAAAAATAATTATGACCACTTTGATGTTCGAAATTTGTGGTAAAGGAATATAATATGGTAGAAAATAGTAATTTCCGTTGCGGCTTTGTTTCAATAGTCGGCAAACCGAATGTGGGAAAATCCACTTTAATGAACAAAATTTTGAAAGAAAAAATTTCCATAATTTCTCCGAAACCGCAAACTACACGACATCAAATTAAAGGGATTCTGAATGATGAAAACAGACAAATAATATTTTTGGATACTCCCGGTTATCTGAAACCGCGTTATGAACTCCAAAAAAAAATGTTGGAATACTTGCAAAATTCTTTAAAAGATTCCGATCTGATTATTTTTATAACCGACGCAAAGACATTTCCCACTGATTATGATAAGGAGCTTCTGCAATTAATCGAACAAATTAAACTTCCCAAGCTCGCAATTCTCAATAAAATAGATCTTGTTGATAAAGCCACCGAAGAAATTAAAATTCGGCAATTGCAACAATACGACTTTGAAAAAGTACTCTCTCTTTCTGTCTTGGAAACCGTGGATTTTGGACCTTTGATTGAAACTATTTCCGCTTATCTTCCTTTAAATCCGCCTTTTTACGATCAGGAAACCATCTCCGATTTGCCGATGCGATTTTTTGTTCAGGAAATTATTCGAGAACAAATTTTTCATATCTTCCGACAGGAAATCCCATACGCCACAACGGTAGTCGTGGAATCCTATAAAGAACTTCCGAATAAAATAGAAATTGCCGCCAATATCTGGTTGGAAAGAAAATCGCAAAAAATGATAATAATCGGTCGAAACGGCGAAATGATAAAAAAAATACGGGAAAATTCCGAAAAAGAGATTCACAATTTAGTCGGAAAAAGAGTTGTTTTGCACCTTTGGATAAAAATTAAGCCGAATTGGCGTAAGAAAAAGAATGCTCTTAAAGAATTCGGTTACAGATAATTTAATTCTTTCTTTGTTAGTAAACAAAATTATCTTAAGATGAGACGAGTTAATTTAATCGCAAAAATTATTTGACATCAAAATTGGCAAAAAATTATTAGTTCCATTCCCAAAAGGAGGATTAGTTCTAATTGGTAAGACAGCGGTCTTGAAAACCGCCGGGCTTTGCCCTTGGGGGTTCGAGTCCCTCATCCTCCGCCAGAAAAAGTTATCGGTCCGGAGAGGTGACCGAGTTGGCTGAAGGTGCGCGCCTGCTAAGCGTGTGTGGGGGTAAAACTTCACCGAGGGTTCGAATCCCTCCCTCTCCGCCAGAATAGTTAAGTTGGGCCGTCGTCAAGCGGTAAGACACAGGGTTTTGGTCCCTGCATTCGGGGGTTCGAATCCTCCCGGCCCAGCCATTTTTAAAAGCCGTAAATTTTTTGCGGCTTTTTTTATTTGAAAATTATTATTCTCATCGAAACCAATCGAAAACTCGGCAAAATTTTTCATTTTTGGAAAAAAGCAAAACTACAATTAATAGGTCGTTATTTTTATGAATATTTTTTCTAAAACAAAAAAACCGTTAAGCTAATTCACTTAACGGTTTTTCAAACTTGGGGTGGATGATGGGACTCGAACCCACAACGCCCGGAACCACAATCCGGTGCTCTACCGATTGAACTACACCCACCATCTGAGAAAAGCGATAATAAAATGGCACGCCAGAAGGGATTCGAACCCCTGACCCACGGATTAGAAATCCGTTGCTCTGTCCAACTGAGCTACTGGCGCGCACAAAATGGTAGCGGCACAGGGACTCGAACCCCGGACACTCGGATTATGATTCCGATGCTCTAACCAACTGAGCTATGCCGCCTTTGGTAGCGAGGACAGGATTTGAACCTGTGACCTTCGGGTTATGAGCCCGACGAGCTACCTGACTGCTCCACCTCGCACCAAAAATATTTTTTGAGTTGTTTCAAAAATCTTATTAAAATGTTTGCAAAGACTGAGAAATTAAAATTTTTTGCCTTCAATAAGTTCGGAGAATCTATGAAAAGCAAAATTATTTTGGCGGATGATAACATTCACCGGTTGCTGTTTAAGCTGTCGCTTCCGGCAACCGTAGGAATGATTGTGATGGCGTTGTATAATGTCGTAGACACTATTTTCGTCGGTCGTGGAGTCGGAACCTTGGGCATTGCTGGAATATCGATAGTTTTCCCGTTTCAAATGTTTGTAATGGCGGTGGGACAAATGATTGGTATCGGCGGAGCTTCTCTTATTTCCAGAAATTTGGGAGCAAATAATTTCCAACGAGCGGAAAAAACATTAGATAATATTTTGTTGATTGTTATCATTACAAGTCTCGTGCTTATTGTGCCTTCTTATCTGTTTATGAATACACTTTTGAAAACTTTCGGAGCTTCCGCGCCAATTATGCCTTATGCGAAAGACTATCTGCAAATTATTTTGGCAGGAACACAGTTTTTCATATTTTTAATTTCTTTTAACAATGTAATTCGAGCAGAAGGTAGAGCTAAAATTGCGATGGGAACAATGATTGTCTCCGCTATTCTCAACACAATTCTTGATCCTATTTTCATTTTCGGTTTAAAATTGGGAATTCGGGGTGCGGCTATTGCCACGGTTATTTCTCAATTAATCAGCGTTATTTATGTAATTTACTTTTTTCAGTCGGGAAAAAGTATCCTTAAATTCCGAAAATTACGGTTTAATGTTTCTATCCAAAAAGAAATTTTTGCCGTTGGTTTTTCATCATTTTCCCGCCAAGTTGCCGCCAGTTTTTTGGTAATCATTTTAAATAATTCTTTGGCATTTTACGGCTCGGATATTTCTATTGCTGTTTTTGGAATTATCAACAGAATTTTACGATTTATTATTATGCCTATTTTCGGAATTGCTCAAGGGCTTCAACCGATTGTTGGTTACAATTTCGGTGCAAAACAATTTCAAAAAGTAATCAAAGCCATTAAACTGGCTTTTATATACGGGGTTGCAATTTCCACTCTCGGTTTTATCGTTTTAATCTTGTTTTCAAAACCAATTATAG
>NATF01000001.1 GCA_002085205.1 Candidatus Cloacimonas sp. 4484_275
CCGAGCCAGTGAATATCTTCCTGAATCGATTCCACATATTCGGTGTCTTCTTTAATCGGATTTGTGTCGTCAAAACGCAAATTGCATTTTCCATTGTAATCTCGGGCGATTCCGAAGTTCAAACAAATCGACTTGGCATGACCGATATGAAGATAACCGTTCGGTTCCGGCGGAAAGCGTGTTTGAACTCTTCCGTTGTATTTATTGGTTCTTAAATCTTCTTCGATTATATCGCGAATAAAATTGGAAGTTTTTTCATTTTTCATAAATTTGACCTCTCTTTTTTAAGAAAATATCTCTTTCATTTTATGATAAATTTCGATTAAAATCAATTGCTGATTAACATTTCCGTCAATTTTTCTCTGCATATCTTCCAGAAAATCAATAAGTTCCGAGGTATAATCTTCGACTTTCGGGTTTCGAGTAAAAAGAGTTTCCAAAATATCGGTTTTATCGAGATTAACAATTTGGGAAGGAAAATTTTTAAAATAGGATAAATCGCTAACCCAGATTATCAGATTTGAAATGATTTCTTTTAGAAGCGCTTTGGTTTTGACGGATTTCAGTTGATTGGAAAGATCAATGAATTTCAATTCATTTTCGGAAATAATGATATTCAAAAAATCGGTGGTCATCTCTTGGGATTCTATTTTTCCCTCTTCCGCCAAGCTCAATGCTTTTGCCATATTTCCGTTGGCAAGTCTCGCCAGAATTTTTGCCTGAATTTTTTCCAGATATTTTTTTTCCATTAATTCTTGTTCAATGATTTCTCTCGGAATCGAGTTAAAGGGAATTTTTTGGCAGCGGGAAAGAATTGTGGGCAAAAGCGAATTCGGTTTACTTGTCGTGAGAATAATAACGGTGTCTTGCGGCGGTTCTTCCAAAGTTTTTAAGAATGCGTTTGCCGCTTGAATTTGCATCATTTCGGCATTTTCGATGATGTAAACTTTGTAATTTCCTTCGTTGGGAGAAAGTTTTATTCGGTTTTCCAGCATTCTGATACTGGCAATTCTGATGCCGGTTTTTTTGGAAAAATAAAAATCTTTCCAAGGGCTAACGATTTTATTTTCGATGTATGCTTTGTATTCTTCCAGAATTTTTTCCACTTTGATTTCGCCGTCTATGGAGATATCCGGTTTATTGGTTTCTTTCGGGAAAGGAAATATAAAGAGAAAATCGGGTTTTCCTGTCCTTTAATGTTTCTAAACATTATTTAATTGCTCCGGCGATTGCTTGAAAACGAATTTGAATTAAAGTTAAACTTCATTGGAGGCTCGTTCCAATCTTTTTATTGTTTCTTCTTTTCCCAAGATTTCGATAATTGCCGGTAAATCCGGTCCGTGAACGCTTCCATACAGAGCGAGTCTGATAGGAAAGTAAAAATCCCGACCTTTTATTCCCAGTTCATTCGCCGTGCGTTTAACCAGATTGTTTATTTTTTCTTTATCGGGATTAATTTGCTTTAATTCTTTTATCCAGAAACGGAATATTTTTTGGGAATTCTCGGCGGAAAGAATTTCTTTTTGCTCGTCGTCGAATTGCAAATCCCGGTAAAACATTTCGGAATATTTAATTATTTCCGAAAGTACGGAGACACGCATTCTGGCGTCTGCAATTACTTTCAAATATTTTTTTTCATCACCGATGTTTATATTTTCATTTATGAAAAACGGTTTTGCTTTTTCCGCGATATATTTCAAGTCCAGAGTTCTCAAATAATGTCCGTTCATCCATTTTAATTTTTCCACATCAAAAACCGCTCCCGCTTTGGTAATTCTTTTTAGTGAAAATTCTTTTATCAATTCGGGAAGCGTAAAAAGTTCAAATAACCTTTGGAAAGATAATCTTCCACCGCAACATCACCTTGTCGTTTGCTAAGTTTGCTTTTATCGGGATTCAATATAAGCGGAAGGTGCGCCATTTTAGGCGGTTTCCAACCAAGAGATTCATAAAGAAAAAGATGTTTGGGAACGCTGGAAATCCATTCTTCTCCGCGCAAAATATGGCTGATTTTCATCAAATGGTCATCAACTACAACCGCCAGATGATAGGTCGGGAAACCGTCGGATTTCATCAAAATCTGGTCGTCAACCGTTTCCCAATCAAAAGTAACTTTCCCGCGAATAATATCAAAAAAGGAAATTTCTCCCGTTTCCGGTGTTTTCAATCGAATAACATAAGGTTTTCCTTCGGCGATATTTTTTTCCACTTCTTCTTTGGAAAGATTTCGGCATCTCCCGTCGTAGCGCGGGTCGAGTCCTTTTGCCAATTGTTCGGAGCGCATTTTTTCCAAATCTTCCGGAGTGCAGAAACAATGGTATGCTTTTCCTTTTTGCACCAATTCTCTGGCGTATTTCCAGTATAATTCTTTTCTTTCCGATTGAAAATACGGTCCGAAGTTACCGCCTTTTTCCGGTCCTTCGTCAAATTCCAACCCAACTGTTTTCAGCGTGGTTATCAGGTTTTCCACCGCACCTTTCACATAACGATTGCGGTCGGTGTCTTCGATTCTGAGAATGAATTTTCCACCTGTTTTTTTTGCATAAAGATAATCATAAAGAGCGGTTCTGAGTCCTCCGATATGCAAATATCCGGTCGGACTGGGTGCAAATCTGACTCTTATTATGTTTGTAAAAAAAGTTCTGAATAAGGCTTATATTGTTTCCAATCCGACAATTCGTTATTATTATTATATCCTTTTTAATCATTAACTAATTTTAATCACGGGAGTGGTAACCATGGAGAAAAAAAAGATTCTTATTGTGGAAGACGAGAGAATTATTGCGGAAGATATTAAGGTTTCCTTAAAAAAATTGGATTACGAAATAATCGGAATTGTTACCACCGGCGAAGAAGCGATTGAGAAAGCAGGCAAATTGAAACCTGATTTGATTCTGATGGATATACTTTTGGAAACGGCGATGGATGGAATCGAAGCCGCTGAACGAATTCAAAAAGATTATGATATACCGGTTATTTTCTTAACAGCTCATGCCGAGGGAATTATTCGGGAAATAAGTTATTCCATTGAAGGAATTATCGGTTTCAAAAGGGAACAATTGTTGGGAAAATCCATTTTCGATTTTTTCCAGACTTCTCAGGAAAGATTTTTATATGAGTTGAAGATTGAGAATCAAATAAATGAATTTGAAGTAAACCTGAAAGACAGAGACAATAACATCATTCCTTGTTCCATTAATGCCAAACTGTTTAGAGACGAAAACGGTCGTCCGGAAAAGATAATCGGTTCTTTGAGAAATATTACCAAACGAAAATTGGCGGAAGAACAGGCAAAACGGTTAGCGGAAGAATGGAAAGTTACTTTCGACTCCATTAATGATTTGGTGGCAATTCAGGATAACGATTTTAATATTGTTCGTGTTAATAAAGCCGTGCTTGACGCTTTCAAGAAAAGACCGGAAGAAGTAATCGGAAAAAAATGTTACGAATTTTTTCATAACAGCAATAATCCGCTACCGAATTGTCCGTTTAAAAAAGCGAAGGAACAGGGAAAAGCAATTACCGACGAATTTTATGTTCCGGTATTGAACAAAACTTTCGAAGTTTCCACATCTCCGATTTACGATAATGAGAAAAATTTTATTGGAGTTGTTCATCTTGCCAAAGATATTACCGAGAAAAAATCAATTGAGCGAACACTTTTGGAACTGAAAAAGGCGATAGAAACAATGCAATTGGGTGTGACAATCACGAATATTGACGGAAAGATTATTTACACAAACGCTACCGAAGCCAGTATGCACGGTTACACGGTGGAAGAATTAATCGGAAAAGATGTGGGAATATTTTCGCCTTCGGAACTCCGCAATCCTCTCACCGTCAATGAAATAAAAAATCTGCGAGGTTGGATTAGAGAAAGCACGAATGTGAAAAAGGACGGCACCAAATTTCCCGTTCGTTTGATGTCCGATGTAGTCAGGGATAATGACGGAAAAATAATCGGAGTTGTTACCACATGTGAGGATTTAACTGAACATAAAGGTCAGGAAAAACGGAAAAGATGTGGGAATATTTTCTCCGTCTTCCTTGCGGAAACCTCTCGGAATCGATGAAATAAAAAAATTAAAAGGTCTTGTTCACGAAAGTTTTAATGTGCGAAAAGACGGCAGTATTTTTCCCGTCAGAATCATGTCTGATGTGGTAAAAGACGAAAATGGGAATCCGATTGCCGTAGTAACGACTTGTGAAGATATCACGGAAAGAAAAAAAGCCGAAGAAGAAGTAAAAAGATTGGCGGCGATAGTGGAATCTTCCGAAGACGCAATTATAGGGAAAACTTTAGAAGGGATTATCATAAGTTGGAACAAAGGAGCCGAAAAAATTTACGGTTATAAACCGGAAGAAGTAAAAGGAGTTTCCGCAAAAATTTTGGCACCGCCCGAGAAAAAAAATGAAATCGAATTAATTATCAAAAAAGTGAAAAAAGGTGCCAATTTTGAAAATTTTGAAACAATTCGGCAGAAAAAGAACGGCGAAAAATTTTATGTGTCCTTAACGGTTTCTTCCATAAAAGATGCAACCGGAAGAATAATTGGAATATCCACGATTGCGCGCGATATTACCGATAAAAAGATGGCTGAGTTTGCCATTCAGGAAAGTGAACGAAAATTCCGCAGGATTTTTGAAAATATTCAGGATGTATATTTTGAAATAGATTATAACGGAATTATTCGGGAATTAAGCCCTTCAATTAATCAAATGTCACATTACAAACGGGAAGACCTAATCGGAAAATCGATAGACGAAATCTATGTCGATCCGTCACAACGATTGCAACTTCTTAGAGTTATCAGAAAAAACGGCAGAGTAAATGATTTTGAAATCGAATTGGAAGACAAAGACGGTAGTTTTGTTCCGTGTTCAATTACCGCAATTATTGTTTCCGAAGATGATGGAACTTTTCGATTGATAGGTTCTATGAGAAATATCACCGAAAGAAAAAAATCGGAAGAAGAAATCAGGCAAGCAAAAGAACACGCGGAACTTCTTTATCGTGTTGTTCCGAGCCCGATTTTCACAGTTGATGAAAATCACATTATAACAAGCTGGAATAACAAAGCTGAGGAACTTACGGGTTATACCGCCGACGAGATAATTGGCAAAAAATGTACGGTTTTTGCCGAAGAACCTTGTAACGATATGTGCGGTTTATTTTCCAAAGATGTGCCCAAACCGATTGTTTGTAAAGAGTGTTCCATCAGAACAAAAGACGGCCGCAAGCGGATTATTTCCAAGAACGCCGATATTCTCAAAGATATTGACGGCAATTTTATCGGTGGTATCGAAAGTTTTGAAGATATTACCGAAAGAAAAATTGCCGAGGAGAAATTAAGAAAAAGTGAAGAAAAATATCGTCATCTTGTTGAAAATTTGGAAAAAGAATATTTCTTCTATGAACATGATAAAAACCGAAAAATCAATTATGTAAGTCCTTCCATAAAAAATATTTTGGGTTACACTCAAGAAGAATTTATGGAACATCATTTGGAATATTTGGTCGATTCGGAAGTAAATGAGAGGGTAAGTAATTTCACGAATTTGTGTCTGCAAGGAAAACAACAACCCACCTACAAAGCAGAAATTTACGACAAAAAAGGCAATATTCATATTTTGGAAATTTCCGAATATCCCGTATTTGACGAAAACGGCAAGATTATCGGACTGCAGGGAATCGGACATGATATTACGGAAAGAATCAAGGCGGAAAATAAGCTTAAACAGAGCGAAAAAAGGTTCAAAGATATTTCGTTGAGTATCGGCGATTGGATTTGGGAAATCGATAATAATGTCACTTATACATTCTGTTCTGAAAAAGTGGAAAACATATTGGGCTATAAATCGGAAGAAGTGGTAGGGCGTTCGCCTTTCAGTTTTATGCCGTCGGAAATTGCGCAAAAATTAAAGAAAGAATTCAGCGAAATTGCCAAAAATAAAGAAACTTTTTATGATATGGAACATGTCAATATCAGAAAGGACGGACAAAAAGTTTATCTTTCGGCGAGCGGAGTTCCGATTTTGGATGAAAAAGGAAACTTGCTTGGTTATCGTGGCGTCGATAAAGATATTACCGAAAAAAAGAAAGCGGAAGAATTGAAAAATCAACTTTTGAAAAAGTTAGAAGTGGCAAACAAAGAATTAAAGGATTTCGCTTATATTGTTTCCCACGATTTAAAAGCTCCGCTGCGAGCAATTTCCACTCTTGCCGGTTGGATTTCCCAAGATTATGCCGACAAATTTGACGAAGACGGCAAAGAGCAAATGTCTCTTCTTATCAGCCGTGTAAACAGGATGCACAAACTTATCGAAGGAGTTTTGCAATATTCCAGAGTCGGAAGAATTGTGGAAGAAAAAGTCAAGGTAGATTTAAACGAAGTTGCCAGTGAAGTAATCGATATTTTAGCTCCGCCGGAAAACATTAAAATAACCATCGAAAATAAATTGCCGACTGTGGTATTTGAACCCACCAGAATTCATCAGGTCTTTCAAAATCTTATCAGCAACGCCATCAAATATATGGATAAACCGGAAGGTCTCATAAAAATAGGCTGTTCGGAAGAAAAAGATGTTTGGAAATTATATGTTGCCGATAACGGGCCGGGAATTGATCAAAAACATTTTGAAAAAATCTTCCAAATTTTTCAAACGCTTCATGCCAGAGACGAAATTGACAGCACGGGAGTAGGATTAACGACAGTAAAAAAAATTATCGAGATGTACGGTGGAAAAATTTGGGTGGAATCGGAATTGGGAAAAGGAAGTACTTTCTTTTTTACCATTCCGAAAAAAGCTTGATAAACAACTTTTTGAGAAAGTACAATGAAAAAATTAAAAGTTATAGTGGAGAAAATTATTGATCATTGTGATGCCAGATTAAAACAGGGAGACACATTTTATGTAACGGGAAAAGGCAAAATTGTAATTCCTGGAAATAAGGCTTTCCGCATGTTTGCTCTACAAAGTTTGATTCCCTTTTTAGCCAGCAAACAAAGGGATTATGAACTTAAAGACAAAGATTATTTAAAAGAGATGAAAAAACTTTGTTGTCCCGATTCCGGCGGAGCGATTTTCCGAATCGAGGAAAAATAATTGGGTTAGGAAGGTTTTTTATGCGAATCGAACAAAAAATATGGACGCGGAAAAAGAGATGGCAAACGGTTTCCGCATCGGAAAATACATTTGCACCTAATCTTGTTCTTGTTTTTGGGAAAAGAGAATTGTTAGAGAAAAAAGAATATTTTGTCGAGATTAAAAATTTCTATCCTGAAGCTGATATTCTTTTTGCCTCTACTTCGGGAGAAATTGTGGATGATTCCGTTTCTGACGAGTCGATTGCGGTTACTGCGATTGAATTTGAAAAAACGAAACTTAAATTTGCCGAATTAAA
Organism: Candidatus Cloacimonas sp. 4484_275; assembly: GCA_002085205.1. Taxonomy (GTDB): domain Bacteria; phylum Cloacimonadota; class Cloacimonadia; order Cloacimonadales; family TCS61; genus 4484-275. The sequence goes on from NATF01000001.1 coordinate 7,406, forward strand.
GATTAATGAAAATTTGAACAGCTTTCAGGCGGGGAGTTTGTTGGCGAAAGAATTGAACGACGAAGAATTGATTCATGTTTTTCTTGTTTCCGACGGACAGAATGTGAACGGAAGCAAACTTGTGGAAGGATTGAATGATTCGCTTCCAAATCAAGTGACGGTTACGGGCGGACTTGCCGGAGACGGCACCGGTTTTCAAAAAACAGTGGTGGGATTAAATAGAATTCCCGAGGAAAACATAATAGCCGCGGTCGGATTCTACGGAAAAGAGTTAAAAATAGGTTACGGTTCTGTTGGCGGTTGGGATACTTTTGGACCACAACGAAAAATTACTCGTTCCGAAGGAAATATTTTATATGAATTAGACGGACAATCGGCGTTGGATTTATATAAAATATATTTGGGCGATTTGGCGGAAAAATTACCGGCTTCGGTGTTACATTTTCCGCTGAGTCTTCAGATTGAAAATGAAGAAAAGTCGGTTGTGAGAACGATTTTGAGCGTGAATGAAAAAGACAAAAGTATGATTTTTGCGGGAGATATGCCGGAAGGTTCTTACACGCGATTTATGATGGCGAATTTTGACAGATTGATAGAAGGCGCTTCTCGAGCTGCCGCCGAAAGTATGAAAAAAATAAAATCTCGTAAGCCGCAATTAGCCATTTTAATCAGTTGTGTCGGCAGAAAAATAGTTCTTGATCAAAGAATCGAAGAAGAAGTGGAAGCAGTGCGGGAAATTCTCGGCAAAAGCGCAAAATTATGCGGATTTTATTCTTACGGAGAAATTTGCCCGTTTTCGAATTCAAATCTTTGTCAGCTTCATAATCAAACGATGACTATCACAATATTTTCCGAAGGAGAATAATGTATCATAAATTGTTGTTGCGTCAGATAAAAAAATATTTGGGTGAAATTCAGGATTTGGACGAAAAGACAAAAGCATTTCTGCAAGCTGTGGACAGAACTTATTGGCATAACGAACAAGAAAGAAAATTACTGGAAAGGTCTATGGAATTAAGCTCGAAAGAACTTACTTTGGCGAATGAGAAATTGCGATTGGAAGCTGAAAACCAGAAATTAATTTTAAATAAACTTAAAGAAGCATTGTGGAATTTGCGAACGGAAGATTCCGACCTGAAAAAAGAGGATGCTAAAGAGGAAGATATAATCACCGTAATTGATTCCATCAGAAAACAGATAATCCAGAAAAGAGAAGCGGAATCCGCTTTAAAAGAGAGCGAAGAAACATTTAGGCTTATCACTACTTCCGCTCAAGATGCGATTATGATGATTGACGCCGAAGGAAATGTTTCTTATTGGAATAATGCCGCCGAAAAGATTTTGGGTTACAAGGAAGATGAAATTAGAAATCGTAATTTTCATCAGTTGATTTTACCCGAAAAGTATAAAAAGGATTTTGAACGGGGATTCGTTCGTTTTCGTGATTCGGGAACAAGTGATTATTTTGGGAAAATTCTCAATTTGGAAGCTATTCGCAAAGATGGAAAAAAAATTCCCGTTGAACTTACGATTTCGGCTGTGAAATTGAAAAATCAATGGCATGCAATCGGGATAATGCGAGATATTTCCGACAGATTGCGAAGCGAAAAAGAATTAAAGAATTTATTGAAAGAGCTGGAAGAAGCAAACAATGAATTTAAAAACCTTACTTATATTGCAGCTCACGATTTAAAAACGCCTCTGAGAGGAATTGCCACTTTGGTCGATTGGTTGCAAATGGATTCGGAAGACAAATTCAATGAAGAAGAAAAAGAGAAATTACGACTCTTAAAATTTCGCGTGAAACGAATGTATAATTTGATAGATAGCATTCTCTTGTATTTGAAAGTGGTCGGAAGTGATTTGAAAAAAGATGAAATCGATATTCAATTTTTAATGGAAAACCTTTTGAAAGAAATTCCTCAGAGAAAAAATGTCCAAATCATTCTCGAAAAAAAATTTCCAATCATTCGTTTTGACAGAAGATTTATCAAACAAGTTCTGCAAAATTTGATAATTAATGCCGTTGAACACGCGGACGAAAATAAAGGTGTGGTTCAAATAGGATTTGAAGAAGAAAAAGAATGTTGGAAATTTTTTGTAACCGATAATGGAAAAGGAATAAGCGAAAAATATCATGCTCAAATTTTCAAATTGTTTCGCAGTTTAAGCAAAAAAGTGGACAAAGTGGGATTAGGGCTTCCTCTGACGAAAAAAATAGTTGAAAACAACGGAGGAAAAATTTGGTTGGAATCAAAATTAAATGTGGGTACGACTTTCTACTTTACTGTTCCAAAATCATAAAAAGAGGAGAAAAAAATGCACTTGGATAATTTAAGTCCTATTCTGATTGTCGATGACGACAAAGTCGATACGATGACCATCAAACGAGCTCTCAAAGAATTAAATGTGAGAAATCCGTTGGCTTTTGCCGGAAATGGAGAAGAGGCTTTGGCGTATCTGCGCGATGAAAATAATCGCAAACCATGTATTGTTCTTTTGGATTTGAATATGCCTAAGATGAACGGAATCGAATTTTTGAAAATAGTGAAAAACGATGAATATCTGAAACGAATTCCCGTAGTCGTGCTTACCACTTCTCAGGAAGAGCAAGACAAACTTGAAAGTTTTAATTTCGGAGTTGCCGGTTATATGGTTAAACCGGTCGATTATATCCAGTTTGTTGAAGTTATGAGAACTATCAGTATGTATTGGACAATAAGCGAACTTCCTTACGAGTAAAAGAGATTATGGAAAAAATAAAAGTTTTGTTGGTGGAAGACGATCTCGTTGACCAGATGGCATTTAAACGATTGGTAAAGGAAGAAAAACTTCCTTATGACTACAAAATTGCCGGTTCCGCTTCCGCCGCCATCAAAATTTTGCAGGAAGAAAAATTCGATATTGTTATCACGGATTATAATCTCGGAGACGGAACGGCTTTCGACATATTCGACTATATTATCGACACTCCTTTCATTTTCATAACCGGCGGAGGTGATGAAGAATTAGCCGTAAAAGCTCTGAAAGCGGGCGCTTTTCATTATCAGATAAAAGACCAACTTCGTAATTATTTGAAAGTTTTGCCTTCCACAATTGAAAAGGCTCTTAAACATAAAAAAACGGAAAATGAAAAGAAAAAAGCCCAAGAAGAATTGCGCCAAAACAAAGAACGATTGGACATTATTCTTCACAGCATCGGAGATGGCGTTATCGTGATTAACGAGAAACAAGAGATAATGATAATCAATAAAAAGGCGCAAGAACTATTGGGGTTTGATGGAGAATTAACAATCAGCGATAATCTCCACAAAGCATTGAGAAATTGTCGGGAAAACGGAAAAGTGCTCATTGATGCAATCAATCAGAATGAATTCAGCAAATTGGAATTGGAGGTTGATTTTCCGCTTCCTCGCGTTTTGTCGGTTACCGGCACGACCTTCTTGGATGTGGACGGAAAATCAGCCGGCAAAGTTTTTATCCTTCGAGATGTAACCAAAGAAAAAGAAATTGACCGCATGAAAACGGATTTTGTTTCCAGCGTTTCACACGAACTTCGGACGCCGCTTACTTCTATTTTGGGATTTTCCACAACTATTTTAAAAAGAAGGGATATTCCCGAAAAAACAAAATATGAATTTATCGAAATTATTCAAAAAGAGAGTAAAAGACTTTCCCGTTTGATAGAAGATGTTTTGAGTATTTCCAAAATTGAGAGCGGAAAAATTACTTATGATTTCCGAAGGATTTCCTTAAAATCAATCATTGAAGATGTTTATGAAATTTATGGTCCGCAGGCGGAAAAGAAGAAATTGAAAATGATTTTGGATGTGGAGGAAAATGTTCCCGAAATAATCGGCGATCGCGATGCTTTGCATCAGGTTGTGGTAAATTTTGTGGGAAATGCCATCAAATTTACTCCGGAAGGAGGAACCGTAACTTTGGGATTGCGACAGGAAAACGAGAGTGTCGTGCTAATGATAAAAGATACCGGAATGGGAATTCCGGAAAAAGACCAAGCGCGAATTTTCGATAAATTCTATCGTGTGTATCGACCCGGAACGCAGATTCAAGGAACGGGATTGGGACTTTCCATAGTGAAAGAAATCATAGAAAAACACAAAGGAAGAATAGAGTTGTTCAGCAAAGTAGGAAAAGGCACTACTTTTAATATCTTTTTTCCGAAAGATGCTGATTTGGGGGAAGAAGAGCAAAGTAAGACCGAATTATCAAATTAATAACCGAAGTAGGGGGAGAAAATGAGAATTTTAATAATTGACGATGACGAAAACATTCGCAGATTAGTGAGTTTCAATTTATCTTTGGACGGGCATGAAATTATTATGGCTGAAGACGGAAAACAAGGTTATAAAACAGCCAAATCCGAAATGCCCGATTTGATTTTGCTGGATGTGATGATGCCGGTAATGGATGGAATTGAAACCTGCAAAAAATTAAAAAGCGATCCGCAAACAAAAAAAATTCCGGTATTTATGCTTTCCGCAAAAGGACAAATGAAAGATTTGGACGAAGCATTTGATGCCGGTGCCGATAATTATATCACTAAACCGTTTGATGTGGAAAAACTCAATGCCACAATTCAGTTTAAACTTTCAAAAATAAAATGATAAACTGTTTCGGTTTTTTCAGGTCTTTATTCGGCAAAATGCGGAAAGGAAATGGTTGACAAAGAATAGCCACGATTTTCTTGAAATAAATTCAAAAAAGAGGGAAAAATATATGAAAAAGTTAATATTATTTATGGTCGCGATTTGGAATGCGATTGTTTTTGCTCAGAATCTTTCTCCCGAGACCGCTGTTGAGCTAACGATGGAAAAAAATTTGAGCGAACGAATAGAGAAAATGTTAGAACCGCTGGTAGGGAAAACCATCGTTTCGGTTAATTTGGAATTAAAATATCCTACCGGAAATATGAAATTTTACGGCACCGAGTTGAATCTTGCCGAAAGTTTGCCGGGAATTCCCGTTTCAAAATCGGCGGCGGCGATTCCTGCCGGAGATGAAGGAGCGTTGGAAAACCAAATCAGAATAATTTCTCAAAAAGTATCGATTCATTTGAATAAACGAACCGGTAAAAAGAAAATAGCTTTTATTAAGGAAAATCTTCCCAAATGGATTCATCTCGATCCGACCCGCGGCGATGAATTAACTTTGGAAAAGGATCTGAGTTATACAAATTCCAAATTAATTGTTTATGCCGTAATAATTTTTTTCATGTTGCTTTTTCTCATTAATTTCAGAGCCGGCATCAGGTTTTTGGCGGTTTCTTTGCGAAATATCAATATTAAGGGCTTTGACAAGGCTTTACACATAAAAGGCGGAATCGGCGGTTCCGGCGGTGGCGGAATCGCAAATGCAAATTTGCAATTTTCTCAGGAAAAGCCGTTGCCGGTTGAAATAGTTCAAAAAGAAGAAGAGGATGCGAAAGACAAAAAATTGAATTTTCATTTTGTGGAAAACTTGTCGTTATCCAATTTTTCAAAATTGATTGCCGGGGAGAGTAACGAAGACATTGCTTTTTTGATAGCAAATTTATCGCCGGAATATGTGCAAAAATATATTACGCAATATCCGTTGGATTCGAAAATCGTGATTCGTTCGATGTTGAATGTGATGCAACGTTCCAAAGCGGAAATAGAGGAACTTCGGGACAGATTATACGAAAAGTACGAATCGCTTTTCGAAGAAGAAAGATACACATTCGACGGGAAAAAGGCATTAATAAAAATTATCAATTCGTTGCCTTCCAAAAATTCGGAGGAATTGTATCGTGAAATTCATTCGTTGAATCCGCGAATGGCGGAAAATATCAGAATAAATATTTTCCTCATAGAGGATATTCTGAAACTGGATAATGATGTTATTAAAGCGATAATAAAAAGCATTCATCATAATTTGTTGGTTACTTTTTTGGCGAGTACGGAAGATAAAATTAGAGAAAAATTTATGATAAATCTTACAAAAAGAGCGGCATTAATTCTGGAAGAAGATATTGAATTGTTGGGAAATCTTTCACAAGATGAAAAAGAAAAAGCTATCGATGAAATGTTAGCAACTATTCGAATGATATTAAAATATATATAAGGATTGCTTTATGAAAACTACTCTTTTGGGTATTATCAGCGGTATCGTCGTTATTGTAATTTCCGTTTATCTGAAAGAAGACAGAAGTTTTTTTATTAATCTGCAAGCTCTTCTGATAACATTAGGCGGAACTACCGCCGCAGTCTTGATTTATTTTTCCAGCGATGCGATAAAATATGCTGCAAAAGCTTTTTTGGAGATATTTACCAAAAAGCAGATGTCCGCGAAAAAGATAATTGATATTCTCATCGAACTCAGCAAAGAATCACATTATTCCGATATTTTTGATTTGCTGAATATGGATGCGGTTAAAAAAATTCCTTTTTTGGAAAAAGGTTTGACTTTAGTGGCGGATGATGTTCAACCGACTCAAGTAAAAAGCATTTTGGTTAGAAACAGCAGAACAATTTCCGAGAAAAAAAGAGTTGCGGAAAGAGTTTTCGGTGTAGCGGGAAGTTTTGCTCCCATGTTCGGAATGATGGGAACAATTATCGGATTGATTTCCATGCTGCATCAGGTGGAAGACCCTTCGGCAATTCCGGCGGCAATGGGTTTGGCATTGGTAACCACATTTTACGGATTGATTTTGGCGGCACTTGTTTTTATTCCGATTTCCGGAAAAATACGTGACCGCAACCACATAAATACGAAAATTAGAGAGATTATCATTGAAGGAGTTCTTTCCATTCAAAGGGGAGACAATTCTCAGATAACCAAAGAAAGATTATTAGGTTATGTTAGTGATGTGGAATAAAATATGGAAAAATTAGTGATAAACACAAAAGCTCAAGAAAAAGTTCAAGATCCGCGAGACGAGCTTTTGGACGATCTGGACGAAGAACTTTTTGTTTCTTTGGAAGATGAAAGTTCCGAAAGCAGACGAATGGGAACTTCTACTCATCTGCGCTTCGATGTGATGCTTCCTTATGCCGATTTAATGACGCTTTTGCTCGTTTTTTTTGTATTTTTCTTTATTATTTCCGATTTCAATAAAGCGAAAAAAATAATTGAACATAACGAAAAAACTATCAGCGAAACCAAACTCGATTCGCTTCTCAAATTAAACGAGCAAGTGATAACTATTCCCGGAGAAATTTTATTCGAATCAGGTAAAGCTGACTTAAATTGGGAATCGAAAAAAGTTTTGGCAAAGGTTGCTCAGGAAATAAAGAATAAGATTGGAGACGATCCCGCGTGGCAAATCAGAATCGAGGGCCACACCGACAATGTTCCCATAATTAACGGAAAATACAGTTCCAATTGGGAACTTTCTACTGCCAGAGCTTTAAGAATTGTAAAGTTTTTTATGGTAAATAATTACTTTCCGCCGGATCAATTGCAAGCAATGGGTTACGGGGAATTTAAACCAATCGTTCCCAATGATACTCCCGAAAATAGAAAAAAGAATCGAAGAGTGGAAATTAAACTTTGGAAAAAATTTAATTCAAGATCAAATACATTGCCGGAGCAAAAATGAGAAAAATTCCGTTGTTTATAATTTTCTTGATTTATGTGGGGCTTTTTGCGGAACAAATTATAGATTTTTCCGATTGGAATGGCAATTATACGGTGATTGGCGAACATTCTTACGACGCTTTCGGCTCCGCTCTTGTGACCGGAGATATAAACGGAGACGGTTTCGATGACATTATTGTCGGAGCCAATGCCGCCGATCCGAACGGAAGAAATTCTGCCGGTTGTCTTTATGTTTTCTTTGGAAGTTCAAATTTGCCGCAACAAACTCAGCTCACAGCAGAAAATGCCGATATTACTTTCTGGGGAGCGGAAATAAACGATCAATTGGGAACTGCGATTACCGTGGGAAATTTCAATAACGATCAATATGATGACATCATTGTCTCGGCGCCTTATGCGGATTGTGATAACAGGGAATCTGCGGGAAAAGTGTATGTGATATTTGGGAAAAATAATTTTTCTTATATTTATGACTTATTAAACGCCGAAAACTATGATGTTGTTATTTGCGGGGAACAGGCGAATGATTTTTTAGGTCTTTCGCTCGAAGCCGGAAATTTGAACGGCGATATTTTTGACGATATTATAATTGGCACTCCAAAAGCCGATGAAATAATTGCCAATTGCGGTAAAACTTATGTTATTTTTGGTGGTTACGACTTTAACGGCGAATATGATCTTTCCGTTCCCGATACCGCCGATCTTACAATTATCGGCGAATCCATGAATGATAATGCCGGTCAATCTATTATAATGGGAAATTTTAATGCCGATATTTATGAAGATATTCTGATTGGCGCTCCCAATGCAGATCCGGAAAATCGTCCCAACGCCGGCGTTATTTACTTGATTAAAGGAAGGGCTTCTTTTGCCGGAAACATTATTAATCTTGCCGATTCTCCGGAAGTTACCGTTAAAATTTTAGGCAATACAACAAGTGCGAATGTCGGTGCCGCTTTGGCAATGGGAGATGTCAATAACGATAATAAAGATGACATCATATTTTCAAATTTTGCCGCCGATAACGGTTATGGAAATGTAGATGTAATTTTTGGCAGTAACACGCTTCCTGCTGTAATTGACCTTTTTTCTGCTCAAACCGATATAAATATTCAAAACGGAAGTATGGGCGGAATTTTGGGTGAAACCGTTTTTTCGTGGGATATCAATAATGATAGTTATGATGATATAATTATCGGTGTTCCGGGAGCAAATTCCCAAAATGGAAATTCGGCCGGAATAGTTTATTTATTATACGGAAGTTTTAATCTTTCTTCAAACATCGATTTGAATTCGGATATTGCTGACAAAATTTATTTCGGTGCTTCCGCAGATGACAGATTGGGAAATTCTTTGGCGGTTCTGAAATTTAATGAGGACGAAAAAAATGAAATTTGTATAGCTGCGTCGGAAGGCGGAAATAATAAAGGAATTATTTATACTGTTTTCGGGGATTTACCATATATCTGGGATAAACATCCTGCTGACGAAGAAATGGAAGTTGATATTGATGCGAATGTTACTTTTAAATTAACCGATGAAATTGACGGAATCGATCTTGCCAGCGTTGTCGTTTTGATTGCCGGAACGGAATATACTTCCGATGACGACGGTTTTATTCACAGTGGGAGTAATGTTTCCGAAAATGAATACAGCATAACCATTATTCCGGTTGGTCATTTCGGTTACAATCAATCGGTGGATGTTACTATTAATTGTCGAGATATTATGGGTTGGCAAATGCCGGAGGAAAGCTATCGTTTCTACACAAGGGAAGACACTGATCCGCCTTATACAAGTGAGTGGAATCCCGAACCGAATGAAACAAATGTTCCGGTGGACACTAATATTTCGTTTCATGTTTACGATGACGGTGAGGGAGTGGATATAAATTCCGTAGTAGTGGGAATTCAGGGAATAAATTATTATAACGGAAACCAATATTTTAGTTATAGTGGTGATCCTAACGACTATGAAATTATCATCGATCCGCCCCTGGATTTCGGATACGGAGAGAATGTTTTTGTTTCGATTGATGCCAGTGATAGGGCGGAAGTTCCCAATGTTATGGCTACCGTGAATTACGGTTTTTTATGTTCACAAGATACCATTCCGCCATTGGTTTTAAGTTGGTCGCCGGAAGAGGGAGAGGAAGTTCCGCCAAACGCAACTCTTCGGCTCGAAGTGGTTGATTTTGAAACGGGAGTGGATATTAATTCAATTCAACTTTATCTTGATGATGAAATTTTAACGACGGATACACCGGTTCCCAATACGGATGGAAACGGTTTTATTCTCACTTATACACCCGATGTGATGAATTATTATTCGTTGGGAGAACATAATATTCGGTTGATTGCTTCGGATAATGCGGAACCGGTTGCCAATGAAGTCGATTCCACGTCCTATTTTGTTTGTGTGTCTGATAATGAACCTCCTTATACTCAAAATCATTTTCCTCCGAGATATGAAAACAATGCCGCAACCAATACCGTTTTTCAGGTGGAAATTATTGATGATTTAATGGGAGTTGATCAAAATTCGATTTCTATCACCTTAAATAATGAGGAAATAATCGGTTCTCCGAATACCGTAGTTTCCCAAATTTCAGGTGGATATAGGATAAGATATGTTCCACCGGAAAGGTTACTCGGGCAAATTGATGTTCTCATAAATGCCGCGGATGTAAATAATCCGCCCAATGTTATGGAAACGGAATCGTATTATTTTATTTGCACTCTCGATACAAATGAACCTTATGTTACCAATCTTGATCCCGATAATAATGAGATCAATGTGCCGATTGATACGAATATTCACTTGGAAATCCATGATGATAAAACAGGCGTTGATCCTTCTTCGATAATTCTCACCGTAAATTCGGAAGATGTTACTTCCGCTACCAATATTCAAACAATTGAAGGAGGTTATTTTCTCAGTTATATTCCACCCCAGAATTTCGAATATAACCAAACCGTTTTTGTCTCGGTTCAATGTCAGGATTTTGCCATAACTCCGAATAC
>NATF01000049.1 GCA_002085205.1 Candidatus Cloacimonas sp. 4484_275
GCTTACATCAACGAAATGAATAAGTATAAATTGGATATTTTTGAAATTTCCGGTTTTCCGTTTTGGTTTCAGGAAGGTCTTCCCGAATTTGAATCCGTCGGCGGAAAAAGTGTTTATAACAATATGTTTATTCAGGATTTGGTGATAAATGACAAGATTTATGATTTAAGTAAAATCGGTAATTTTTATGCGTATCGGGAAGGCGAATCTTTTCTCAATTTTGTTTGCGAAAAATACGGCAGACAAACCGTAATGGATTTGTTTTACGCTACTCGAATAGCCACGACAATGGATGCCGCTTCCAAAAAAGTTTTCGATATGGATTTTGACGAAATTCAGGATAAATGGAAAATATATCTGAAAAAGAAATATTTTCCGCTTATTAATAAATATGAAGTGCCGACGGAAGTTTTTTACCGACTAACGGACCATAAAAAAGACGGTTCTTTCATCAATTGTGCACCCAGATTTTCTCCGTTGGAAGATAACGACGAATTTTTGTATTTTTCCAATAAAAAGTTAAAAACCGATATTTGGAAAGCTTCGATTTTGGAAGAAATAAAACGACCGGAAAAGATTGTTAACGGCGAAACCACAGGAAAATTTGAGGAGTTTCATTTTCAAAGAAACAATGTGAGCTGGTTTCCGGACGGCGAGAGTTTTGCTTTCGCTTCCAAAACGACGACCGGCGATAAAATTTATGTAATGAATTTTCACACAAAGAATATCTATATTTATGAAATTGATTCGGGGAAAATATCGCCTGTTACTTCCGATGATTTTTTCGATTTTCAGCCTCGTTGGTCTCCCGATGATGAAAAGATTGTTTTTGCTTCGGAAAGAAATATAGTGGAAAATAACGCTGAAAGTAGTCATATCTTTGGCGACCTTTCTTCCGATATTTTTTATTATGACTTGAACAGTCGAGAATTTTATCAGGTAACAAATGACGATTTTAACAATGATTCGCCTTTTTGGGACAGCACCGGTCAACAAATTATTTTTATCTCCGAAAAAGACAGCGTGAGAAATTTTGAAGTGATAAACACGGAAAAAGGCAGACGAGCTCAAATTACCAAAACACTCAGCGGAGTTTTTGCCGGCGATATCGATTGCAATAACGAATATTTGATTTTTTCCTGCTTTTTCAACGAAGGTTGGGATATTTATTGTAAAAACGAACCTTTGAGAAATTTGAAATATTATGAATATCATCAGCCGGAAAAATATGCTGTAAACGGGAATTTCACCGAACTGTTTAAGATCGACAGATATAAAAGATACGGCAAAGTCAAAAGAAAATTCAAAAAAGAATTACCGACTACCCGTTATAAAAATTATACCACTTTCGATTTCGGAAATTATGCGAAAAACGACAGTCTGAATAAAGAATACAACAGGAAGTTGGACGAAAAACCAAAAAAAGAAAAAGTTCCCGTAATCAAACCTTACAAAGCGAAGTTTTTTCTGGACGGCCTTTGGGGAGGAATGGCATATTCCAGTACCGGCGAAACTTACGGGCAAATAAATTTTAGTTTGAGCGATTTGATGGGAAATCATCTCATCGGCACTTATATCGGTATTACCAGAGAACTGAAAAATTCCGATTTTATTCTGAATTATCTTTATCTTGCCCGAAGAATAGATTACGGATTCGGCGGATTTTATCTAAACAACGAAACAATTTACAAAATATATTATTCCGATGGCTCCGATCCGGATTATTACAGAGAAAAAGAGCGCGATTACGGTGTTTATACAATTTTGCGTTATCCTTTCAGCAGATTTTGGCGAATCGATTTGGAAAACACCTTTTACAAACACGAAAGCAGATATGATTGGTGGGATGCGGAACATAACGGTTGGATTGAAAGTTGGATGCCGCCTGAAATCAGCTCTTATTTTCAAATTGATGATTTGAAAAGTCAGGAGCTTGTTTACTCTCCGCAAATAAACATAGTGCACGACAATGCGATTTACGGCGAAGTGGGACCAATTTCCGGTTGGCGCGGATTTGCCATCATTAACCGCAATTTTTCCAAATCGAATAACTATTCCGTCTTTTATCTGGATGTGAGAAACTATCTGTTTTTTGCCAAAAGATATTCTTTTGCGGCTCGACTGCTGGCCGGAATCGTTTTTGGCGGCGATACTTCGCAAAATTTCGGAATGGAATATTATAACGGAGTTCGCGGAGTAGAAGAGGATTTGCAAGGAAAGAAAAAAGTTGCTTTGAATTATGAATTCAGGTTTCCTTTTGTGGATAATCTGCAAATCGTTTTTCCGCTTCCGCTTTGGTTCCAAAGAATCAGAGGAAGCGCTTTTGTGGATGTCGGCGCAATTTGGGACGAGAACAATAAATTACAGTTGATAGACAACGGAACTTTGCGCGATATGAAGCTGGGTTTCGGAGCCGGTCCGCGCGTAAATCTCGGTTATTTTGTTTTGAAATTGGATGTTAGTTGGAGCACAAACTTAAAATCAGTCGGTAAACCGGTTTTGTATTTCAGTTTAATGGAAGATTTTTAATAATAAAAACGGATAAACGAAATAAAAATATCGGCGACGAATTTCCGAAAAATCTTTTAATTCGTCGCCGGAAAAATATTTGACAGTTAAGGCTTCTTAAAAAGTTTAGTTCTCGAATTCTGGGGTGTCGTCTAACGGTAGGACAGCGGATTCTGGTTCCGTATGTGAGGGTTCGATTCCTTCCACCCCAGCCATTTATTTATCGTGTTAAATTCGGGAAAACAGTGAATGAAATACTAAAGTTTTGAATTTACTCCCAAAGATTTTCCCACTTCCAAAATGTTTGCAAGCACAATATCGGAAATTTCCACGAATTCTTTTTGTTCGTTTTCCCGTTTGAATTCTTTTTCTCCGTGAATGGAAATTTTTTGTTGTCCTTCCGCTTTCTCCGAATTATGGAGAATGGAAATTAGGGAATCGAGAGCATTTTTGAATTCATCTAAAGGAATAAACGCTTCGATGTTGATTGCTCCGAGAAAATGACAAACATTCGCCGGTTCATTCGGTTTTCCGTACACAAAAGGTCCAAAGGCTCCGCCGGAGAGAATTCCGGTTAAAATTTCCACTATCATTGCCAAACCGTAACCTTTGTGTCCGCCGGTTTCTTCCGTTGCTCCTCCGAGCGGTAACAAACCGCCGCCGAGTTTGTTTTTCACATTGTTCAAAACCAAACCGGGATCGTCTGTGGGATGTCCGGTGGTATCCGTAGCCCAAAAATCCGGAATTTTTTTTCCTTGTCGGTCGTAAACTTCTAATTTTCCGCGAGGAACCGTGCTTGTTGCCATATCGAGTAAAAAAGGAATTTCCTTATTGGAAGGCGCCGCCACCGAAATCGGATTTGTTCCCAAAAGAGCGTTTTTCCCATAAGTGGGAACAACCAGAGGAAATGAATTTGTCATGGAAATTCCGATTAAATTTTCCCTCAAAGCCATCATGGAATAATAACCGGCAATTCCGTAATGGTTTGAATTTCTAATGGCGGCAAAAGCGACATTATTTTTTTTCGCTTTTTCTATTACCAATTTCATAACTTTGTAAGTAACCGGCTGACCCAAACCATCGTTGCCGGAAACCAAAAGAGTATTATTTGTTTCTTTAAGAATTTCGAAATTTGCTTTCGGTTTCATCACTCCTTTTTTTATGCCGTCCGTGTATCTTTTTAAGCGAGCGACTCCGTGTGAGGCAATTCCTCTTTTATCCGAAGAAATCAAGACATCCGCCGTTATTTTTGCGTCCTCTTCGCTCATTCCCGATTTTACGAAACATTCCGTTACAAATTTTTCCAAATTTTTAACTTTAATTTTTTTAAAATTAGGCATACTTAACTCCTTAAAATTTTTGTTAATAATTCAAATAAATCAAAATACGGTTCACATTGATTTTAAATATCGGGAACATTTGCCAGCAATTCCACTTTTTGCAACGCTTTTTTGTGACCCGGATTCATTTTTAAGACTTTACGAAATGTTTGCAGCGCTTTGAACATCTCGTGATTTCCCATATAAGATAAGCCGAGATGATAATGAGCGGCTACATGATCGGGATTTTCATCAATCAGTCTTTTGAATGCTTCGATGGCTTTGTCGTATTGCCTTTTGGCTTTATAAGCGATTGCTCTGTGATAACTTACGATGGAAGGTTCACACGAAATATCCAAAAGTTTGGAATATTCGGCAATGCTTTCGTCGTCTTTTCCAATGTGATAATAACATAATCCGAGCCAATTATGTGCCATGTAAAGATCTGTGTCGAGTTTGGTAAGTTTTTTGAATATTTTGATTGCTTTGGCAAAATGCGCCGCGCGATAATGAGCAACTCCCAAACGGTAGTAAGCATAACTGTAATGCGGTTTTAACCTCAGAACTTTTTCATACTCCACAATCGATTTCTTAATTTTCCCCACAAGATAATAAAGGTTTGCCAAACTCATTCGCGCCGCAATGTTATCAATATCTCGTTTTAAGATTTCTTCATAAATTTCAATTGCCTTTTTCAATTTGGATTCCATCTTGTATTCGGAAGCCATTTTTTCCAATTCGGCGATTGTCTTCATTCCTTCCTCCTGATAAATTACATATTTTCGATTATCTTATTTCCGAATTCGGAAGTTCGAAGTCGGGTGGCATTTTCCATTTGTCGTTCCAAATCATAGGTTACGGTTTTGTTGGAAATGGTGGTTTCGATGGATTTTTCGATTAAATCCGCAGCCTCGTTCCAACCGAGAAATCTCAACATCATTACGCCCGACAAAATTAAACTGCTTGGATTTACTTTATCCATTCCGGTATATTTTGGAGCGGTTCCGTGAGTTGCTTCAAATAAAGCGATTTCATCACCAATATTTGCTCCCGGTGCTAAACCGAGTCCGCCGACCTGAGCCGCACAAGCGTCGGAAAGATAATCTCCGTTTAAATTCGGAGTGGCAATCACGCTGTATTCATCCGGTCTTAACAAAATTTGTTGGAACATTTGGTCGGCAATTCTATCTTTAATCAAAATTTTATTTTTGGGCATTTTGCCGTCGAATTTTTGCCACAATTCCTGCTCCGTGATAATTTTTTCTCTATATTCGCTTTTGGCAAGTTCGTAACCCCAATCCCGAAAAGCGCCTTCCGTGAATTTCATAATATTACCTTTGTGAACAAGGGTTACGCTCGGTTTGTTTTGCTCGATAGCATAATCGATTGCTTTGCGAACCAACCGCTTGGTTCCGCTGATTGAAATCGGTTTTATGCCTATTCCGCTGTCTGAACGAACGGATTTGTTCATCTCCTTTTTTAGGAAATCTATAATTTTTTTGGCTTCTTTCGAACTCTCGCGAAATTCAATTCCCGCATAAACATCTTCCGTGTTTTCCCTGAAAATTATTACATCCAGTTTTTCCGGATTTTTCACCGGACAAGGAACGCCTTTGAACCAACGAACCGGTCTTATGCAGGCATAAAGATCGAGTATTTTTCGCAAACTGACATTAAGCGACCGGAAACTTGGCGTAATATATTTCGAGCCGCATTTAGCACATTTTGCCGGTCTTTTGCCGTTGATTCCGTTTTGCTCGGCGGCACATTCCAGACACACATATTCGAAACCTCCCACGGGAGTTGTGAGCGGACCTTTAATGGCAATTTTAAATTCTCTGATGGCATTCAAAGTATCTTTGGGCAAAATTTCATCGTTTCCGTATTTTTTTAAAGCGGAAAGACCGGCGTGAATTTGCATCCAGACGATTTTTCTTTTTTCATAAGATTTTTTTATGGCGGCATCGATAACGGCGCGAGTAACTTTCCAAATGTCAGGTCCGATTCCGTCGCCTTCGATAAAAGGAATTATCGGCATTTCGGGAATAATCCATTTACCATTTTTCTATCGATGGAAAACTTAAGAACGTGAGACTTAGGATCAAGAACAACAAAACAAAATCCATATGTGCGCTCTTTCCTAATGCTG
>NATF01000050.1 GCA_002085205.1 Candidatus Cloacimonas sp. 4484_275
GGAGAAATTTTATAGCCGAATTTTTGTAAATCATCAAACCGGATTTCCGGTCGCTTCAAAATTTCGATAAATTTTTTTCGTTCCTTTATTCCATTCGTGGCAATGGAACTTTGCTTTTTCAAGAGAGCCATTTCTCTTTGAAAAATTTGGCGCATTTTTTGAAATTTTTGCCAGCGGACATCCTCGATCAAACCAAGTTTATAACCAAGCGGCATCATTCGTTCGTCCGCATTGTCTTGTCTCAAATATAATCTGTATTCCGCCCGTGAAGTGAAAAGCCGATACGGTTCGTTTGTTCCTTTTGTAACCAAATCGTCCAACAAAACTCCCAAATAAGATTGAGACAAGATAAAGTCCGGAAATTTTTTTCGTTTCCATAGTTGCTTTGATTTCGTCGGGAATGATGTAATCGTATTCAATCGCATAACCGTATCTGATAACTTCCGCCCTTTCCAAACCTGGAATTGTTTTCAGCATCTCTTTTTGAACGAGTGGCGGCAAACTGTTGGAAACTCCGTTTACATAAGCCTCAAAAGTATTTTCTCCTTCCGGTTCTATGAATACCTGATGATGTTCTTTTTGGGAAAATTTTACGATTTTGTCTTCAATGGAAGGACAATATCTGGGACCGACTCCGCTGATATATCCGCCGTAAAGGGAAGATTTGTTTAAATTGGTGTTGATAATTTCATGTGTTTTCGGATTGGTGAAAGTTAAATAGCAGCTTACCGTATTTTTCAATTTTATATTTCGATAAAAGGAAAAACCTTGCGGATTGTCGTCTCCGGGTTGTTCTTCCACTTTGTTAAAATCAACGGTTCGTAAATCAATTCTCGGCGGTGTTCCCGTCTTGAATCTGGCAAGCTTCAAACCGATTTTTTTGAGGGAATCGGATAATTTCTCCGCCGCCGGTTCGCCGGCTCTGCCGGCGCTGTAATTTATATCGCCCACGAATACTCGACCTTTTAAGAATGTTCCGTTTGCCAAAATAATTTTGGGCGCATAATAAATTTCTCCCAAATTGGATTTTACGCCGATGACCTTTTTTCCGTCGGCGGACAAAATGATTTCTTCAATAATCGATTCTTTTATTTGCAAACCATTTTGGTTTTCCAATGCTTCTCTCATAACTATGGAATAACCCGTTCTGTCGTTTTGAGAACGCGGAGCCCAGACCGCCGGACCTTTTTTCCGGTTTAACATCCGGAATTGAATTCCGCTTAAATCGGCGCTTTTTCCGATTTCACCGCCCAAAGCATCGATTTCACGAGCCAGATGACCTTTTGCCGGTCCTCCAATCGACGGATTGCAAGACATCCTGCCGATAGATTCTATTTTAATGACAAAAATAAGAGTTTTGGCTCCCATTCTGGCAGCGGCAAGAGCCGCTTCAATTCCGGCATGACCGGCGCCAACTACAATAACATCATATTTTTCCATATTTCCAATTCTTGTTTATGCTCACTGATGTCAAGATTTGTTCCGAATCTCCTTTTTGCATTGACAAACAGGGCGACAAAAAAATTTTGAAAACAAATTATAGGAAATCGGAGAATTAGTATGTCAAAAAAGGGACGAACAGCAATAGTTCCGACTCGAAACGAAAATTATCCCGAATGGTATCAACAGGTTATAAAAGCCGCCGATTTAGCGGAAAACAGCGAAGTGCGCGGCTGTATGGTTATAAAACCTTGGGGTTATTCTCTTTGGGAAAATATCCAACGGAATCTGGACGAAATGTTCAAAGATACAGGTCATGTAAACGCCTATTTTCCTCTTTTTATTCCCAAAAGTTATTTTGAAAAGGAAGCCGAACATGTGGAAGGTTTTGCCAAAGAATGTGCCGTTGTTACGCATACTCGGTTGGAAGATGACGGAAACGGAGGTTTGAAACCCGCCGGAAAACTGACGGAAGAACTTATTGTGCGTCCGACCAGCGAAACGATTATCGGAGCTTCATTCAGCAAATGGGTCAATTCATATCGCGATTTACCGCTTCTTATCAATCAATGGGCAAATGTCGTTCGTTGGGAAATGCGAACCAGGCTTTTTCTCAGAACATCGGAATTTTTGTGGCAAGAAGGTCACACCGTTCATGAAAGTAAAGAAGACGCGCTGGAAGAAACTTATCGAATGCTTGATGTTTATGCAAAGTTTGCGGAAGAATACTTGGCAATTCCCGTGATAAAAGGAGAAAAAACGGAATCCGAGCGTTTTCCGGGAGCATTGAATACTTTTTCTATTGAAGCAATGATGCAGGATAGAAAAGCATTGCAAGCGGGAACATCTCATTTTCTCGGGCAAAATTTTGCGAAAGCTTCCGAAATAAAATTTCAGAATAAAAGCGGTTCCGAAGAATATGCTTGGACGACTTCTTGGGGTGTTTCCACTCGACTTATCGGCGCTTTGATTATGGCTCACAGCGATGATAACGGACTTGTCTTACCACCGAAAATTGCTCCGTCTCACATTGCTATTATTCCTATTTTCAGAGATGAAGAACAAGAAAAAATAGTAAGTGAATTTATTGAGAAATTGTTAAAAAAAATAAAAAAATTACGATTTAACGAGAAAAAAATTAGAGTTGAATATGATCGGCGAGATATTCGCGGTGGTGAAAAAAATTGGTTTTGGGTAAAAAAGGGAATTCCCATCAGATTGGAAATTGGTCCTCGCGATGTGGCAACAAATTCCGTTTTTATGAGTCGCAGAGATAAGGAAGTAAATGAAAAAGAAAGTGTTTCCGTGGAAGATTTTCTTAACAATCTAACTTCCATTCTCGATGAGATTCAAACCAATATTTATCAAAAGGCTCTGAAATTCAGGGAAAAAAATACAAAGAAAATTGATGATAAAAATGAGTTTTATCGATTTTTTACTCCCAAGAATAAAACGAATCCGGAAATTCACGGAGGATTTGCTCTTTCTCATTGGTGTGGAAATCCGGCCTGCGAAGAACAGATAAAAAACGATCTCAAAGTCACAATTAGGTGCATTCCTCTTGATGCCGAAACGGAAAAAGGCAAATGTATTTATTGTGGAAAAGAGAGTGAAAAAAGAGTCGTTTTTGCCAAAAGCTATTAAAGGAATTGATTGTTAAATGATTTTTTGGATAAGACCTGACGATTCAATTTATCTGTTTCAATTACTGAAAGCGGCGAAAATTTCCGATGATTATAAAGAAATCAGGTTGTTTATTAAAGACGGTTTGGTTTCTATTAACGGAGTGGTGAATCGTAAACAAAGAGTGATTTTGCGTGATGGAGATGTGGTAACTTTCGATAAAAAAGAAATTGTGGTGAAAGAAAGAAAATCGGAAACACCGACCGAACAGGAATTGGAAAGAAATTATGAAGAAAGGGTGCGACATGGAAAAATCAACGAATGGACATCAAAGCCACTGAAATCGGAAGAGGAAATTGATGAACAGATCGTTCAATTATCCGAAAAATTACATTATTTATTTATCAGCAAAAATAAAACCGTTAGTTTTGCCGAATCGTGTACAGGCGGTATGGTGCAACAATATTTAACCGACAATTCCGGTTCTTCCGCATATTTTTTGGGCGGAATCGTTGCATACAGCAATCAGGCGAAAATGAGAATTTTGAAGGTAAAAAAAACAACTTTGGAAAATTACGGAGCGGTTAGCAAAGAAACTGCGAAAGAAATGGCAATTGGTGTTCAGAAATTGTTTCAATCCGATGTTTCGGCTTCGGTAACCGGAATTGCCGGACCAACCGGTGGTTCTGATGATAAACCGGTAGGCACTGTTTTTATTGCGGTAAAAGTAAATAATCGTGTTTTTGGAAGAGAGTTTTTGTTTAACGGAACTCGCGATATCATTAGAAAAAAAACCGTGAAAATGCTTTTCGAATTTATATTTGAAATTTTAACTCAGACGAAAAAAAAATTGACAAGATAAAAGTTTTTTTGAAAAAGGTCTGCAATTGTTAATGGTTTTTTATCTTTTACTTTTTTCGTATTTTTTATTTTTAAACTAAAAATGATTTTGTTTGGAGAAAAAATGAGAAGGACTATTATATTATTCTTTATGCTGTTAACCGTTGCGTTTGTTTACGGAAAGAGCATCGAAGTTTTGGAAGAAAATGAAGATTATCTTATTCTGAAATTTCAAATACCGCAATATTCTTTTCAACCATATACTCATGAAAATGAAACTTTTCAAAAGATAATCTGTGATGAAGGAGAGTTTCTTTCTCAGGAAGGATTTCCCAAACTTCCGTGCTTTTCTGAAATTGTCGGTTTACCTGTTGACGGAGAAATCGATTTTGAAATTCTGGAAAAATCTCAGATTGTGAAAAACAATATTTTGGTTTATCCGAATTTGAAAACGGTCATTCCTGAAAATTTTACCGAAGGAATGGCTCCGGATGCTGTTTTTTATAAAGATCCGATTGCGTATAATAGTTCAGAGTATTATCCGCGAAATATTTTATCGAAGGGAAAATCGGCATTTATCGGAGACAGAAATTTTATCGGTTTTAAGGTAAATCCGTTCCAATATCAAGCTGATGCAAAAAATCTACTGATTACAACTTCTCTTGTTTTCAAAATTAATATTTATGGAAACAAAGAGGAAACGAGAGGTTGGGAAAACAGTAGTAATTTTATTGATAAAATAGGAGATTCATTTTTTCTTAACAATAAATATTCAAAAAAATGGAGAAAACAAAAAGTTAAATCCGATTTCGTTCCGACACGCCCAAACGGCTTGGTTGATGAAATCCAAATTCTCGTTGATGAAGACGGAATTTATAAAATATCTTACGATGACTTGGTTAGTTCATTGCAAAATTATGCCGAGGAAAATGAAATAGAATTTGAGATGGCTTTTAATTGGGACACTGTTAATCCTCGTTATTTGGAACTTTATGATGAAAATGGAACTATTCCCATCAGGTTTGTCGGCGAAATGGACAACTCTTTTGACGAAGGTGATTATTTTGAGTTTTACGGCAAAAGACATTCGGGAGAAACGGATTATTACGACGACTATACTTCCGAAAATGTTTATGTATTAAAATTAACCGACCATCTTGGAAGCAGAATGG
This sequence comes from Candidatus Cloacimonas sp. 4484_275, assembly GCA_002085205.1. Classification (GTDB taxonomy): domain Bacteria; phylum Cloacimonadota; class Cloacimonadia; order Cloacimonadales; family TCS61; genus 4484-275. The sequence goes on from NATF01000050.1 coordinate 5,076, forward strand.
CGGTTGAAAATGGAGGTTTATTGGTAACGGACGAATCTCAATATACGATTCCGCAATCTTATAAACAAACTCTCCATTTTGAAAAAGAATATATTTATAATCCTTTGGGTGCTCAATTTTATTACTTGGATGATTATGGAATTTCTGATTTTTATAAGGAAGATCTCTATTTTTGGGATAAAATAGATTCTCCGAATTTGAAAATATATAGTTTTGAATTGCAATATCCACACAATATTGGAATTAAATATTATGATGCCAAAGTCAGTTTGTTTGGCTCCACATATAGTGAAAATCTTAATGTAATTAATCATCATGCCACGGTTCGTATCAATTCCGAACTAATCGATATGGAAAATGTAGAAATAAAGTCATTTTACGAAGCGGGTGGAGCTCCTTATTATGCATCGTTCCAAGATAGCGTTTTAAGTGCTGATATTGAATATTATGCCGTTACGGAATCTCAGAAAAAATTGCCGCTTCAAATTAGACCTAATATCCTTCCGCAATTGTCAACAAATTCCTATTCTCTTCTCGATCCTTCAAATTCAGCGGATCTGCTGATTATTACTGCCTCTCGATTTGTTAATTCGGAAGGAACTTTATTGTTTAAACAAATTTGGGAAGAACAAGGACATACTGTTGAAATTATAGATTTACAAGATATTTATGATGAGTTTAACTTTGGGATTGAGTCGGCGGAAGCGATAAAAGATTTTTTAAGTTATGTTTATAACAATTGGTCATCTCCTTATCTTACGCATGTTTTGTTATTAGGTGACGGAATTTCCGATGAAAGAGATAATAGCCCGCAACGGGAATTCAATATAATTCCGATTCACAAGATTTGGGCGCAAGAACTGGGCGCAATTGCCAGTGATAATTGGTATGCTTGTATAGTGGGAGATGATGTTGTACCGGATATTGCATTAAGCAGAATTACAGTTTGGAAAGAGGAACAAATTCTTGATATGGCGGAAAAAACCCAGCACTATCTGGATAATCCGAATTTCAATGACTTGTGGCATTCTTGTGTAACATTTTGTGCAGGAGGAAAAGATACCGATGAACACGCGGATTTTGCATTTCAAAGTGAAAGAATAATTAAGACATGGATTCCGCCGGATTTTAATGTAAAACGAATATACACAAGATTGGATTACTTACCTTCGGAATTTTCTGGGAATACTATTAAATTAAAAAACACAATAGATAATGGAACTATTTATGTGCAATTTATGGGTCATGGATCAGGACATCAGTGGGCAGATTATAATTTGTTTACTATTGATGATATCCCGACTTTGAATAACGATAATTATCCCTTAGTTGTTAGTCTTTCTTGTTATGCAAGTGCTTTTAATCATTCACAAATTAATAGTATTTCGGAAAAATTACTTATGACACCAAATCGGGGGGGGATTTCTACAATTGGTTTTACAGGTTTTGGTTATGTCTCCATTGATGAATTATTCGGCAAATATTTAATAGAGACATTGTTTAATCGAAGAATAACCAATATTAGTCAGGCATTAAATGTGGTAAAAGCAAAATTTTATTCACACGAACAAAGTGTTTACGGAATTCCTTATAGCATAAGAGCGTTGGTGGAAGGAAGTGTTGTTTTAGGTGATCCTTTGATTTCATTTGTACTTCCGACAGAACAGAAAGAGGTTTCTTTAAATAAATATTATTTACAAGACGGAGATATTCTCACAATGTCTTCGCAGGTCGGTGATGATATTATCAGAGGAAAATTTGTTATTTATGATGAAAATGATGTTCA